>CAZOXJ010000033.1:1465-26843 GCA_964583325.1 uncultured Lentimicrobiaceae bacterium | reverse complement strand
AAAAAAGGCCATCCGAAGACAGCCTTTCAATTCAGGGTGGAATATGGGGTTCGAACCCACGACCTCCGGAACCACAATCCGGCGCTCTAACCAGCTGAGCTAATACCACCATGTTAGTTTGATGGCGCAAAAGTAATCTATAATTTTGGAATTTAAAAGTGTTATTGAATCATTTTTAATAGATTTGCGGTGTAAAAGCAGTTAATGGTTAAAAGAAAAATAGAAAATAGTCTACCGAACCATTTTCTATTTGCCATTTCCCGGTAACTGACCATTTTCCAATAACGATAAACTATTAACCAAAATCCACCCCAGCAATGGCAGATATAATCGACTACAAAATCCATGGCGACGACATGCAGATCGTTGAAATAGAGCTTGATCCGGCTGAAGGCGTTCGTGCTGAAGTTGGTGCAATGATGTTTATGGAAGAAGGCATTATGATGGAAACCGGAACCGGCGGCGGCCTATTTAAAGGTCTTAAACGCATGATCTCAGGTGATGGATTCTTTATCTCAACCTTTTACAATACAGCTGCTGTTAAGCGCAGCGTTTCGTTTGGAGCGCCTTATCCGGGTAAAATAATTCCATTGGATCTGAGACAGGTCGGTGGCACCTTCATTTGCCAGAAGGACTCTTTTTTATGCGCTGCCAATGGAATTGATATAGATGTTGCTTTTACCAAAAAGATCGGTGCTGGTTTGTTCGGTGGCGAAGGATTTATCCTGCAGCGTTTATCAGGCGACGGATTGGCCTTTGTTCATGCAGGCGGAACTATAATAAAACGCGAGTTACGGGAACGCGAAACACTTCGGGTTGATACAGGCTGTATCGTTGCCATGGCACCCACGGTTGACTATGATATTCAGTTTGTCGGAGGTTTTACAAATGCCTTGTTCGGAGGCGAGGGATTATTCCTGGCGAGCCTTACCGGACCTGGTACCATTTACCTGCAAAGCCTTCCATTATCACGCCTTGCGGATAGAATTATATCATCCTCACGCACAAATCGAGAACAGTCGAGCGGAATCGGAGGAATTGGCGGCGGAATTCTGGGAGGATTACTTGGCGGTGACCGGAAGTTTTAGTATTTCAACATTTTTTTGTTCCTTTTCGTTGAAGTTTTCTAAACCCTTATCAATCACAAAATAAAAACAACACTGTTTGTTCTTCCGAAAAAAATCATACGACAGTTCCGGTTCGCTAAGCAAGCTTTCGTGGAATCGCTTCCGCAAAAATAAAATAGCGTTCAGTTCGCTGGTTTTCGTAATCTTAGTCTCCTTTTCAGCGGTTTTCGGGTATTGGCTTACCCCCGATAAAACTCCCATGGTAAATGAGCAAAACCTTCTATTATCGACATTAAAACCCGGCAGCAAGGTTACTGTGCTGCAAGTGTCTAAAAATCAAGATATCCCACAGCGGAATATTTTCCATAAGCTGCTTTTCGGCCAGGAGAACAAGTTTACAGCTTACCCATTTGTGAATTATAGTTTCAGGGGCGATTCCATCATTATCACTGAATTCAGTAAAGATTCGTCGGGGCTCGAAAAAAAATTTCTCCTTGCAAATGTTTGTTATCCATTGAATGAAAATGATTCTATCAAAAAGTCAGAAAACCATATTTCGTTTGTCACCCGCAATGGAGAAACAATTCGTACTTCAACCGCTGAACTTCAGCAGCAGATAATTGAAAAAAAAATTGTTCAGAAAACATTCTTCTTCGGATCCGACCGTTACGGACGCGATGTTCTAAGTCAACTCATAATTGGAGCTAGAGTAAGTCTTTCAGTGGGTTTTATTTCCGTTGCCATTTCGCTGCTTATAGGTATCTTCCTGGGAGCTATTGCTGGGTATTTTGGTGGTAAAACTGATGCTTTGATATCCTGGTTTATAAATGTGGTGTGGGCAGTTCCGACATTATTACTGGTTATTGCCATTACATTTGCTTTGGGAAAAGGTTTCTGGCAGGTATTTGTTGCCGTGGGGTTAACAATGTGGGTTGAGGTTGCCCGTGTGGTACGCGGGCAGTTTATGAGCCTTCGCGAAAAGGAATTTGTAGAAGCCGCCAGGGCTCTCGGCTATCGAAATTTCAGAATCATTTTCAAGCATATTTTACCCAATGCAATGGCTCCGGTAATAGTAATTTCAGCTGCCAACTTTGCGTCAGCAATACTTCTCGAAGCCGGTTTGAGTTTTCTCGGTATTGGTGTTCAGCCACCTATGCCATCGTGGGGCGGAATGATCAAAGAAAATTATGCTTATATTATCCTTGATTATGGTTACCTGGCTATACTTCCCGGGATTGCCATCATGATAATGGTACTGGCTTTTATGCTGATTGGCAATGGTTTGCGGGATGCTATGGATGTGAGGGCGGTGGATTAATACTATTAATTTGAATAGTCGTAATTCAATGCTTTTTCCGCACTAAATAATCATTTCCTGGTTTTAACATACTTTTTATACTCTTCCATTCCACAATTATCATCAGGTATATTGCGGCGGCAGTCTCCTTTGTGCAAGGATAGTTTAAGTCCGGCATAAAAATCGAGTCCTGTAAAATCGCTAAAACTGAAATACCCGCTTAACTTTTCGGTACCGATAAAAAATCCGCGAAAACGGGCGCTCAGTCCAATGCGGGGTTTAGTCCAGTCGTAAAGAGTAACCGGCAAACTAACCTCAAACATTTCGGTTTCATACCGTGGCGTTAATCCAATTATTACAGGTCTTATAATTCCTGTTTTCGAAAATTGTAAAGGGTAAACAACAGTTCCGTTAACATACCAGTTCCCAACATAATTAATATCGGCCTGTATACTTAAAGCTGTTGGCAAAGCAATCTTTATTTCATTACCCTGAATAAGTTCCGTTGGGTTGCCATAAAACTGTTGACTGATAGTATCGGTTAAATCCCTGATGGTAGTATAATCAATCCAGGTAATTCCAGGCCAATAAGTTGAAGCATCATTAAAAACAAGTTTCTCGGCATTATCAGTAAACTTAACCCTGCCGATATCGAGCAATGAAACACCGATTTTATACTTATAAGGAACATAGGTTTGTGCACATAATTTATCTACACGATCATCGCGGACATACCTTTTCTTTTTCTGGTAAATAACACCTAAATCGAATCCTACACCTTTGCCCCTGAAAATCGGGCTGTTCATCGTTTCGTTGGTCTCGTAATTTAGAGGTAACGAATAACCAGCCTCGGCATTAACATTCCTGACAATAAGAGTGTCGCGGTCGAGGACAACGTAATCAATATTATCCGAATTGAAATATCCGCCGGCATATCCTCTCAGTATTTTGAAAGTAGCACCTGCAGCCCAATAATCGAGCCCTTGTTGTTTAAATACATACGAGTAGTTAAAGCCTAGTTCAGCCCATGCCATCTGAGCATTGTATATATTCCTGTTATCTACATAATTAATGTCATATTGTGGAGGATATTCCAGTTTTTCGATTCCGAATTTTGCAATATCATATGGGATATTTTTAACTGACATTACACCACGCGCGGCAGTGACAATCCCAAATGCATGTCGCCCAACCGTTACAGAAAAAGAGGGACCCATAAGCCGGAAATTCGCATAGCCTTTTTTATCTTTGCTGTTGTAATAGTCATACACTATCAGGTTATTATCCACGCCATGGGTTGGAAACTGCGGGTCTTTCATAAAAAATCTTTTGAATTGATATTCCTCCTCAGCCAGATAAATGAAATTGTTCTCAGCAAAAATATCAACAGCAAGAATATTAATATCGATATAAAAGGGTGAAGTTACTGCAACTGCCGGATTTATCATCGAACCTGTAATGCCTGAACGGGTGCTGTTTACAATTCCCAGCATTTCCTGGGCAACTGATGTGCTTGTGCCTGCAGCCACAATCAGCACGACAAATATTTTTGCCGAAACAAGACGAAACCTCTGGTAATAATCCTGATTGTTGTTTATCAAAATATGCTCAGCTAAGTATTACGTTTTGTATCAAACGGAAAAACCCATTGGTTATTTCATAAAACACAATTACATTTTTAAAAAATATATAGGCTATTTTACATATTTGTGCTGAAATTTAAAAATAATGAGATATTTTTGCCTGAAATAATTAAAACAGCTTTTTATGCGTGTCTCCTTAAAATCAGTGCTTTGGTGGGTTTTTGCCATTATTTTTACAGTAGGAATTGCAATTTATCAGCGCATGACCGGTCCTACTTATCCTGAAAGAGGAACGGTAACCCTCAATAATAATACTATCAAATACAAACTTATCAGGACCGCGGATAACGATAAAGATGCTGAAATTGCTGTGGAAGTTGCAGATAAATCAGTAACCGGCGAGATTCAGTTCAGGCGCTTTAAAAGCCACGACACATTAAGTAATGCCCCGCTACTGAGGTCGGGCGATAAGCTTATTTTTATGATGCCCAAACAACCCGCTGCTGGTAAAATGGAATACAGCATTATTCTGTCTGCAAATAACGAAACAGTAAATCTCACAAAAAATCCTGTGGTGATGCGTTTCAAAGGACCGGTTCCAACATTTGTTCTTGCTCCTCATATTTTACTTATGTTCCTCGCTATGCTTTTCAGTACCCGCGCCGGTATTGAAGCACTCAGAAAAGGGAGCAAAACCTACTTGTATTCATTGCTCACATTGATATTCCTGGTTCCCGGCGGATTGATACTGGGTCCTTTCGTTCAGAATTATGCTTTTGGCGACTATTGGACCGGCTGGCCGATGAAGGGGATATTCCATTTTGGCGATATGACCGATAACAAAACCCTGATTGCTGGTTTGGGATGGATAGTAGCAGTAGTAATGTTGCGCCGAAATCACAACGCAAGAGGTTGGGCAATAGCTGCAGCTATAATTTTGCTGGCTGTATACATGGTTCCTCATAGTGTGCTTGGTTCCGAAATAGATTACACACAACAGCCTGATTAATATGACCGTAACAATTGTAATCATTCTGGTTACTGTGGCAGTCACTATACTGGCATTCAGCAACCACGAATTGTTTCGCAGACTTGCTTTTAACGCATACGATATCAAGCATTTTAAAAACAGTTACCGCTTTGTATCGTATGCTCTTATTCATGCCGACTGGATTCACCTGCTCATAAACATGATGGTTCTGTATTCGTTCGGACGGGTTGTAGAAACGTATTACGGATTTTATTTCGGCAACAAAGCGATATTTTATTACGTCCTGCTTTATATCGGAAGTACTGCTTTATCAACCCTGCCATCGTATGGCAAACATAAGGACGATTATACCTACACGGCAGTTGGAGCATCAGGAGCTGTTTCGGCTGTTGTATTTGCAAGTATTATTTTCGATCCGCTCAGTAAAATATATCTTTTCCTAATCCCAATCGGAATACCCGCAATTATTTTTGGAGGGCTGTACCTAGTTTATTCGTGGTACATGGGTAAAAAGAATATTGACAACGTTGGGCACGATGTCCATTTCTGGGGTGCAATTTTTGGCTTTGTTTTTACAATTATGCTTAAACCCTCGCTGCTTAATAACCTCTTTTCGGTGTTAACCGGCAGTTAGCGAAACCGGATTTTAATTAAACACATCCTGTATCCGTTATATTGTTGCATACTGAAAATTGTGATCGTGGTATTAATTCATATTTGGATCGTAAGGATAATTCACCCATGGAGCATAGTCCTCGCCCAGGGTGAGCACGATTTTCTTCCATAAACCTGTTGGTCGTGAGCCGAAAACATACCTCTTTTGCCCGTCAAGTACAATCCACGAATTTTCTTTCATTTCCCTGTCGAGTTGCCTGGGTTCCCATCCCGAATAACCGGCATAAAACCTGATATCGTTATTTGTCAGCTCACCCGATGATAATAAATTCCTGATATCGTTAATGTCGCCTCCCCAGTAAACACCATTCATAATCATAAGACTGCCTTTAATAATATCGCCTTTTGAATGCACATAAAACAGGCTGCTAACATGCACCGGTCCACCCAGGTAGAGGTCACAATCAAAATCCCCGAACTCCCTGGTAACTTTACTTAATTTAAGTCGTGCCGGTTTGTTTACAATAAAGCCAAAAGTTCCATCATTGCCATGCTCGGCAAGCATTACAACCGATCTGCTAAAAAACCGGTCAGTCAGCGAAGGCTGGCTTACAAGTATTCGTCCACCCGCAGGATGCTGATCAGGTAATATCATGGTGTTGGTTTTAGATGACAATATACGAATAAAAGCAATGTATCGTGCCGGGTAATTTGTATTGTAACGTAAAATAGTGCGCCAGATTGCATGATTGTTTTATCTTTGATGATCGAAAACAATATACTATCGCAGCCTTTACTCGTGGAAAAGATTAATAAGTATAGTACAATGCCGGGACAGGAAAAATTTAATCATCTCCGAAAGGATTATCCTTTCCTGGAATTTAATGGCTATACTTCAAATATCGATCATACCGGGCTTCATGTAGTTTATGATTTTAACCTTGCTGGAAAATTTGCTTTCCATCCCGGTTTCAGCATTCCAGCAAAACGTTTTATTAAAAATTTCCCTACCCGGGAAACATTAAATAGTCCGTTTTATCGCAACCTGCTATTTCATATAGGAATGATTGAGTTGATAAGTTATTGGAAAACAGCTTGTCCGCCTGTTGTAATTATTAAAAACCATAAACTATCAGATGCACAGCTTGCCTGGTGGAAAAATGTTTATTTCCAGGGGCTTGGCGAATTTTTCTATACAAATTCAATTGAATCATCGCTTGCCGATTTTATGACTATTTCATCTGAGGGCGAAGTTTTTGATTCGCAAGAAATCAGTCTCGACGAAACCGTTATTATTCCAATTGGTGGAGGGAAAGATTCAGTAGTAACGCTTGAGCTAATAAAAAAGACCGAAAAAATAAGGCCATTTATCATGAATCCCCGGGGCGCTACTATTGAATGTGCGCGTGTCAGCGGTTTAGGTACTGATAGCTTTATTGAAGTAAACCGGCGCCTCGATCCGCTTTTACTCGAATTAAATGCACAGGGATTTCTGAACGGGCATACTCCTTTTTCGGCTTTACTAGCATTCTACAGTCTGCTGGTTTCAGCCATAACAGGACACAGACATATCGCACTTTCGAACGAATCAAGTGCCAACGAACCTACTGTTGCCGGCACAGAAGTTAACCATCAATACTCCAAGTCCTTTGCCTTTGAAGCTGATTTCAGGAATTATGTCGGCAAATATATTTCAGTCAGTTTCAATTATTTCAGTTTCCTGCGTCCGCTAAACGAACTGCGTATAGCTCAGTTATTTGCCGAACAGGTTAAATATTATCCCGTATTTAAAAGTTGCAATGCAGGAAGTAAAACCGATATATGGTGTTGCAATTGCCCGAAATGCCTGTTTGCTTTCACCATCCTGAGTCCTTTCATACCTGTAATAGAAATGGTTCATATTTTTGGTAAAAATCTTTTTGAGATGCCTCAAATGCTGACTTATCTGAAAGAACTTACCGGCATTGATGAAGTTAAACCTTTCGAATGTGTGGGTACTATCGACGAAGTAAATGCAGCGTTACAGATGTTTATCGCTCAGCATATGCATGAGAAACTCCCACTTTTAATCGACTACTACACCAATACAACCAACTTTTCGAAGTATTCGCCGATCATGGCTAAAAATATACTGACTGAATTTAACACGGAGCATTTCCTGGAACCTCGTTTCCTCGAAATCATTCAAAAAGGATTGAAATGATAGCGAAACTTAAATTAATTTTTGATAATAAAAGTCTGGCTTTATTAGGATTTGGAAGAGAAGGACGATCAACTTATACATTGCTGAGGCAGATTTTTCCAGAAAAAATAATTACAATTATCGACGAAAACGAAGCAATTAGTGAAGACCCCTCACTAAAAAACGACTTCAATTTACTATTTGTCACAGGCAAAAACTGCATGCAACAAATTGATAATTACGACATTGCAATTAAATCCCCAGGAATCCCATCAAATACATTACCAGCCGGACTCAAACGGGCAACTATAACTTCACAGACTGATATTTTTCTGCAATGTTATGGACTGCAGTCCATCGGGATTACAGGAACCAAAGGAAAAAGCACAACTGCAAGCCTGGTTTATCATATTCTTAAAAACGCTGGTAAAAACGCTATACTGGTTGGCAATATCGGTATACCTCCTTTTGATTGCATTGCCGAAATAAATCCGGAATCCATAGTTGTTCTTGAACTATCGTCGCACCAGCTTGAGTATGTTTCGCACGCTCCACATATTGCCATATTGCTCAATATTTTCCAGGAGCATCTCGATCATTACCATAGTTACCTCGACTACCAACTTGCAAAACTGAATATCGGGAAATACCAGGTTGCAAATGATTATTTTGTTTATAACAATGATAACGAAGCAGTTAAATCACTTGTGTACACATTGGACAGTACAAAACATATAGCGCTCCCTTTTTCGCCGGAGCCACAATCAGCAGCAGCCATTCGCATAACCAACAACCAGGTTGTTTTAAACCTGGAAGGAAAAATAACGAAACTTTATGATATTAGTGCCGGACAGCCTTTAAAAGGACATCATAACCTGTATAATATCATGGCAGCAGCAACGGCATGTTACCTGAGCGGTGTGAACACCGGATTGCTTGATTCGGGCATCAAGTCGTTCAAAGGACTGGAACATCGTATTGAGCTGGTTGGAGATTACAATGGAATTATTTGGTATAACGATTCGATTGCTACTATTCCCGAAGCAACTATTGAAGCGATTAAAACGCTTCAAAATGTTGATACACTTATACTTGGCGGCTTCGACCGGGGAATTGAGTATGATATATTATATCCATTTCTGAATGCATCCGGAATTTCAAATATTATTTTTATAGGAGGAGCCGGTGAACGGATGATGCATGAATTTGCTGATTATGGGATTAAGAACTTAACCTTTTATACAGCAGAGGATTATGCTAAAGTTGTAACTATTGCAACTAAAATAACGGCCAAAGGAAAGATTTGCCTGCTCTCGCCGGCGGCTGCCAGTTACGATATGTTTAAGAACTTTGAAGAAAGAGGAAATGTGTATAAAAAAAATGTGAGGAACCTTGGTCCCTCACACGATTAGTTATGTTAGTTGTATTTTAGAGTAAGAGTATTCCTACACTGTATCATCGGCTTTAACCTTTTTAACAGCTTTTTTAACAGGTTTAGGAGCAGCAGCCACAGCAGTTTCTTCAACAGAAGCGACAGCTATCTCAACCATTTCAGCAACTTCAGCCACTTCAGCTACTTTAACTTTAGGTTTCGCTTCAGCTTTGGTGGCTGGAGCCTTTTTGACTTTTACCGGCGCAGTTTCAGCACTTGCTTTCAGGTTTACGATGGATTTATTCTTTGAAGATTTTGGCCTGCGAACGCCAAAGGAACCAAGAATAATTTTGCCCCTGCGTGTTTTTTTATCTCCTTTTCCCATAATGTATATAGTTTTATGAATGTTAGGTCGTGCTGTAAAAATAGTTAAAAATGATAACCAAAGCAAAATAATTTTATAATCCGAAAATTTGTTTAACCATTTTCAACCTGAATTACAATCCTGAGACGAAATTAAAATCAAAATACAGGCCAAATAATCGATAATGGCATCATGCTCGTATAAAATCTTGCTTTTCTGATGTTTAAGCACTAAAAAGCTATTTCGCAAGATAGTCCTGGTAGAATTTTCTTTCAATCATTTCGCTGTTGGTCGTAGTGTTGCGGAACCATTGCAAATAAATTTCAAGTTTCTCTTCCTCGGTCAAACGCCAGTCAGTTTCAACTGATCGTATTTCTGAAGTAAAATGAAAAAGGCAAAGTGAAACAGAAACAGAAATATTAAAACTCTCGGTAAATCCATACATCGGGATTCGGATAAATTCATCGGCCATTTCGCACGCTTCGGGAGTAAGCCCGAATTTTTCAGTTCCGAAAAACAGGGCAAATTTCCCTTTTGATACGTCAAAATCATGAATATCAATTGCTTTCGCATCAGGTGTAGTGGCAACAATGCGGTATCCATCGTTTTTCAATTTAGCTATGCATTCGGGAGTATTATTTTCCAGCTTATCGTAGCGATGCAGGTTAAGCCATTGCGCTGCGCCTAACGAAACATGAGGATTTAATTCGTACTGGTACGAATTTTCAATAATATGTACATCCTGTATCCCGAAACAATCGCACGAACGCAATACCGCGCTTGCATTATGGGGCTGGTAAATATTTTCGAGTGCCACTGTAATATAGCGGGTACGCTCGCTTAAAACGCTATCCATCAGCTCATTTCGTTTTTCGAGTTTCAAACTTCTGAAAAAATCACGTAGGCCGGCTTTGTACCCTATATCATTAATAGTCTTATTCATAATCGTCATAATATTTCTCTTCAGTATCATTTTTCCTGCTGATCCATTTGTCCAATGAAACCTCTTTACATAAATCAGGAATCCCAAACTCGTAAGATGGAATGGTTTTATTCTCCGTTTGATTTACCTGCCATTCCGACCGGTAACCGTCTTCGAAAATATACCTACGCAGCACAAGTCCGTTTTTTACAGTTTCCTTATACTTCTCCGAAGCCATATATTTAATCGTATTATCTTCAGGTTCAATAAGATAAATATACTTTAAAAAAGCATTCATATCCAGGTGATCCGAAATATCAATTTCAGAGGTAAAGAGAAACTCTTCTTTTTTGCGCCCATTCTCCGAAATTTTAAATTTTGTGGACTTGTGTCCCAGCATCTTTTCATTTTCTGAGAGTATGCTGATATCCAATGAATCATTACTATAATCGGGAAGTATTACCTGACGTTCGATCTCTTTCCTGTATAAGGTCTCGTATTCATTTTTTTTATCTTCAGGAACCAATTCGAGCAATGCCCGTAAGCGTTCTGATTTGATCTCTCTCATTTTGGCACGAAAAGCTGTCAGCGTAGTCTTCACATAGATAAGGTTCTCAGGATCAACAAGAATAATGCTTTCCGTTTTCAGGTTACAGATATAGATCAGGTTATACATTTCAACTTTCACTACATTATCCTGAATAAAATACCTCTTCAGGATTGTATTGCCTTCGCGGTCGATAATACGGCCGTTTATCATCCAGCCGGCCTGCGCATAAAAAGGTAGCGCGAAAGTGATAAGAAATGCAATCCGGATCAGGTATTTCATCATTCAGAGGTTAAATAGATTGGGTTCAGAACACTTTCTATGCCAAATAATCATTATTTACAATGATATGTTAGTAAAAAAAGCAACCTATGAGTATTATTTCCTAAAAAAAGGCTACTTTTGCGCCTCAAAATTAAGAATTATGGCCAAGAAAATTGACAATACTGAAGAGAAAATCCACAAGGTTGAAGAAGCTCTGTCGAAATCAGAAAAATTTATTGAAAAAAATCAGAAACTTCTGACAATAGTAATCGGTTCTGCCATTGTTATAGTGTTAGGCGTCTTTGCATTCCAGAAATTGTTTGTAGCCCCACGCGAGAAAGCGGCACAAGGACAAATGTTTATGGCTCAGAGATATTTCGAACAGGATTCGTTGAGCAAAGCCTTGAACGGCGACGGTCAAAACCTGGGATTCCTCGATATTATGGATGAATTCAGTATGACCAAATCGGCAAACCTGGCAAAGTATTATACCGGTATCATTTACCTGAAACAAGGAAAATTTGAAGACGCCATTACTTATCTGAAAAAGTTCAGTAGCGACGACGAATTGGTTGGATCCATGGCTACAGGAGGAATAGGTGACGCTTACCTGGAACTTGACCAGAAAGATAAAGCTGTTGATTACTACCTGAAAGCTGCTAATCTGAAAAATAACGATCTCACAACTCCGCTTTACCTGATGAGAGCTGCTTTCGTTTACGAAGAGCTTGGAAAATTCGATAAAGCCGTTGAACTTTACGAAAAAATACAAAAAGAATATACGAAAAGTACCGAAGCCAGGGATATTGAAAAATACATAGAACAAGCCAAGGGTAAAGTTTCAAAATAACATACTCATCATTTTGTAGAAAATACCTGAACGAACTTCAGGTATTTTTTGTTTAACAACAGCTGTATGAAAAGGAATCTGCGAATCGTTTACATGGGCACACCGGAATTTGCTGTTGAACCTCTTCGGGCTATAATTGAAGCCGGTTATGATGTTGCAGCTGTTGTTACTGCTCCGGATAAGCCGGCCGGCAGAGGGCAAAAACTGCATGCTTCGCCGGTTAAAGAGTATGCTCTGCAGCAAAACCTCCCTGTTTTGCAACCGGTAAACCTTAAAAATCCTGATTTTGTAAACGAGCTGAAGAGTTTCAACGCAAACCTGCAGGTAGTTGTTGCGTTCAGGATGCTACCGGAAGTTGTATGGCAAATGCCCGAATACGGCACGCTGAATCTTCACGCATCATTGCTGCCGCAGTACCGGGGAGCCGCACCCATAAACCATGCGATCATTAATGGGGAAACCGAAACCGGTCTGACCACATTTTTTATAGAAAAGGAAATTGATACCGGTAATATAATTCAATCAAAAAGAATCCCTATCCTGCCCTCTGACGATGCCGGCACCCTGCATGACCACATGATGAGCGAAGGGGGTATATTGATCGTAGAAACGCTCCGGATGATCAGCACAGGCAATGTGAATGCACAGAGCCAGGATAGCATGCAACCTGCAAAAACAATATTGAAACCGGCACCAAAAATTTTTAAGCAAAATTGTAAAATAAACTGGGATGCTCCCTGCATTCAGATTCACAACCTTGTTAGAGGACTATCGCCATTTCCCGGGGCATTTTCGATATTAATTACAGGAGATGGAACCCAAAAACAAGTCAAGATTTTTAAAACTTCGTATGAAATTTCAAATATCCAATTAACAGCCGGAACAATAAGTACAGATGGGAAAAAAGTACTTTCAGTTGCTGCCGGGGATGGAGTTATTTTCGTTGAAGAACTGCAGCTTGAAGGCAAAAAACGCATGGGAATATCAGAGTTTCTAAGGGGTGTTCAAGTTTCGGGAAGTTTTAGCCCCGAATAATTGCCCTTTTACTGTAAAAACATGCACTAAAGTACCGTGAACAAAGGGAAGTTATTAACAAAACATCGCCTTTATTAACAATTCAGCGTGTTTTTATCCTGAACAAGTTGATATCAGTGAATTTTGGACTATATTTGTATTACATATAACCATATTACTAACTAATACCTTATAACGATGAACAAAGCAGAATTAATTGAATCAATGGCTGCTGAAGCCGGCATGACAAAAGCTGATGCCAAAAGGGCCCTCGATGCTTTTATCGCCTCTACAAATAAAGCATTGAAAAAAGGTGACCGTGTAGCTTTAGTTGGATTTGGATCTTTCTCCGTTACAAAACGTGCTGCACGCAAAGGACGTAACCCACAGACCGGAAAAGAAATCAAGATTGCTGCTAAGAAAGTAGTAAAATTCAAAGCTGGATCTGAGCTTCAAAAGACAGTAAGATAATTTTTGAATTATTAGCAAAAAAGCTCCTTTCAGGGAGCTTTTTTGCTTTTTATCCATTGAAAGCGATATGGCAGCAACGCATCCTCAGCTGCATAATCAATGCCAATCCTTGCGCTTATCTTAATTTCGTCGTCGGGTACATTTATTTTATCGTCCTGAATCCAGATTTCGCTAACAGCGCCCGAAACGGGGCAAAGGTCAACTCCGGAGTGAGCAACCTTTATACCTAAAAGCTTTGAAACATTACCCGGACCGGTTGCGGTTTTAGAGTTTATAACAGACTTCCCTGTACGTAATTTCATACTTTCAATTCCTGATACTGGTTCAACAGTGCGAACCAATACCGCGTGTGGATCCGACTCCACGGATGTTACAATATTAAAAAGAGCATGAATACCGTAACAGAGATAAACATACGCATGTCCTCCATTCATATACATTATTTCTGTACGTGCCGTGCGACGATTGTTATATGCATGTGATGCTTTATCGGTAACTCCTTCATAAGCTTCAGTTTCGGTGATTATACCCGAAGAAATGAAGTTACCCTCCGAAGTGTATAGCACTTTTCCAAGTAGCTCCCGTGCAATTTTAACTACATCAGTCCTGGTGTAAAATTCGCGTGGCAGAGGATTAAATGAAACAGTGCGCATATTATCGGACGATTGAAATTATCTGCTTTTTAAAAATTCCATCGCCGGATAAAACTAAAATGTAATTTCCCGAAGGAAAGGCCGAAACATCAATAGTTCTGGCATACCCGGACTGAAACCTTTTTTGACCGCTCATATCATACAATGAAACTGTATAAATACACAAAGGATCAGCAGGAACAATTTGTAGCAGTGTTGATGCAGGATTAGGGAAAATACCGAATTCTTTTACCGTATTTACCTCTTCATTTAAGCCATGCGTATTACAAATAACCTCATTCAGAAGTTTCCAGATTTCATTATTAAATATATTTGCCAGCTCGTATTGATTATCAGGAGCATCGCCCATGCGTACCAAAACCAAACCTTTTGACGGAACTACATTAATCAGCTGACCATTTTTACCCATAGCGGCATACATATCTAATGGCGCATCAGGACACAACGGGCCTTGAAAAACAAATTGTGACTGTGGCAGCATATATGTTTCTTTGCCATTGAGCCAGGTAAGGTAACCATAGGAAACATTCATGCCCTGCGAACTGTTAACCATAGCGTTAAAATAAGAAGTATCACTGATTACCGGCTGGCCATCCCAAATCCCTTTGGCTTGCAGCAGCAATCCATACTTAGCCATGCTGCGGGCAGTACTGAAATAAATGTTATTGTAATCAAGTGTAAACCACAAGCCATTCATGCCGGTTTTATTGCGGATGCGTGTATAAAAATATGTACTGAAATCAATTCCTGTTGCATTGCCTATTACCTGATCGAGGATAGTATATGGTGCATTGTGATAGGCCCATCGCGTTCCCGCATCTGCTTTGTATGTAAGGCATGACGGCAGAGTGCAATCAGGATCAACATCTGTGTCGTTGAGCCCGGTAGTCATACTGAGTTGATTTTTAACTTTTATAAGTGCTTCTTTTTCAGAGAGACAAGTAGTCCAACCCTGTCCGAGGTATTTTGAAACCGCCGAATCAATTGCAAGATAGCCCTCTTCCTGTGCAATTCCTACGAGCATGGATGTGAGTGTTTTTCCGGCGGAAGCCCAATACCAAAGGCTATCGGAGGTAAAAGTTCCAAAATATTGTTCCAGTGCAATTTTTCCATCCTTTAATACAATGAATGCTTTTGTATTACGGCTTTCGAGAAAAGTGTACAAGGTATCCGTTTTTTCCGCACACCAGTTGAGTGATTCAGGCGACACCTTTTCCCACTCAAAGTTATTTGCCGGCGGAAAATACAACTGCTGCGCTTTGGCAAAAGAGGGAAAAAGAATAAACAAGATTACCGATAATAAATATTGAATATTCTTCATGGATTTTTGTTCAATAGATTTATGAGCTGATTCATTTTCATACTAAGAAGTAACCGTTTTCAGAGCAGGCTACAGACTGTTTCCAACAAATTAGCACTTATAATAGGTTTATATACCACACCGTCGAACAATCTTTTATCAAGCAGCGATTCGATTTCGTAACTCGAAGATGCCGTTGACACTATTATAGGAATGGAAGGTCTCAGTTTTTTTATAAAACCAGCAGCATCGTTTCCTGACATTTCAGGCATACGTAAATCCATAATTATTAAATCAATAACTTCTTCGGACTGGCAGAACTTTATCGCCCTGGTACCACTTATCGCCCTGAAAGTAGTTGCTCCGGCCTGCGTAAGCAACCTGTTGACGTATAAGTATCCAAAGTCATCATCTTCACATATCAGAATCCGGGTATCGCGCAGGCACGATTTAGTTTCGATATAATTGCGCTGCACTTTATTTTTAAGGGGCACATTCATATAAGGGATAGTAAAATAAAAAGTAGAACCTTTTGCTGAATCGCAATCAACGGAAATTTCGCCACCCATCATTTCGACCAATGCTTTCGAAATGGAGAGCCCAAGTCCGGAACCTCCGAATTTGCGTGTAAGCGTATCTTCGACCTGTCGGAAACGTTCGAAAATAATTTCTTTGTTTTCAGGCAGAATGCCGATGCCGGTATCTTTAACGGAAAAAATTAATTTCTCACCATTCAGCCGGCAACCTAATTGAATAGAACCTGAGTAGGTAAACTTGAACGCATTATTGAGTAAATGAGTTAAAATCTGAACCAACCTGGTACTATCACCATATATAACATCCTGGTTTTCTGTCAGCTCAGAATCAAGTTCAAATACCAGGTGTTTATCCCTGGCTTGATTTTCGAAACTGGCATAAAGTTTAAGAAGGATATGGTTGATATTCACCGGAGCAATGGAAAGCTTTACCTGATTGGTTTCAATTCTGGAAATTTCGAGAATATCATTAACGATAGACAATAACTGTCCGGAGAGGTTATGAATCAGATTTGAATACTGTTCTTTATCCGATTCCGATATTTCCTGCTGAATTAATATGTCAGCGAATCCTATTATTCCATTTAATGGTGTGCGTATTTCGTGGCTTATATTTGCCAGGAAGGCAGTTTTTAGTTTGTCGCTTTGTTCCGCTTTTTCTTTTTGTTCCAACAGCTTCTGTTCCATTAGCTTGCGATGAGTAATATCCATAACCATTCCTGATATAATATCGCCGTTAATGATAGCGCTAATCAACACTGTTATCTCTTTACCAGTCTTTGTTAGCCAAATGAGTTCATAATCAGTTAATTTACCATCCGGTCGCATGCGTTCGATCATCACATCCCTGTCACCGGGATTGGCATATACCTTCGTGACATTTTGAACGGAGTGAAAATCTTCAGGCGAATTATATTCGAGCATCCGGCTTAAAGCATCGTTAACAATGATGATTTCCCCGTTGGTATATGTGGAATAAACCCCAACAAGGGCATTCTCGACCAGGTTGCGATATTTGACTTCTGAGTTAGAGAGCGCAATTTCCGTTAATTTACGCTTGGTTATATCCTGAATAAAACCCTCAAGTGCTATTACTTCACCTTGAGTATTGTGAATGGCCTGACCCTGTTCCCAAACCCACTTCCGGTTTCCATCAGAGCTAATCACCTGGTATTCGCCGGTATAGGTTCGCTTTGCTGCAATTGCTTTCTGCCATTGCTTCCATACCACATCCTGAAATTCAGGCGCAATAAGACTATTAAATGACAATTTCTTATTATTGATAAGATCATCGGGATGATAACCTATTATATCAAAACACCCCTGACTAACAAACTCCATGGTCCAATCCTTATCATTTTTACATCGGTAAGCCAGGCCGGGCAGGTTCGACAAAAGTGTAGAAATCCGGCGTTCGCTTTCGAGCAAGGAATCGGAAGCAAGTTTTACTATTGAATTATTGGAAGCAGTAGTATCTTTAACTGTCTGGAATATACCAGAAAACCTTCCGTTAGAATCATAAGCCGGATACGCAGAAACAAGCCAGTTACGGCCATTCTCACCTGTTAATTCAATTTCTCCGGAAGTATGGTTAAGAAAAGCATTGTTAGCCGGACATTGATCGCAGCCACCATTGGTTTTGCCAATAAGCTTACAGCAAATATTTTCATCCGGATTTTCCTGGTATGACTGCTCAGCATTCCTGTATTGGAAAAGCGACCATTTTACCAATCTGTCGTGGCCAATAAACGCAACGTAAGTATTTAAATCAATGAGTTTTTCGGAAACTATCATTATCAGTTGCTAAAGAAAGCATTTCTTGTGCGTAAGGTGAAAGCAGCGTACAACAGTTTTCATTTCGGTTGCATCAGGTTTTGAAACAAGATTACCTGCATAAAAATACAACTAAAGTGCTGTTATTTCCCATTAACAAGAAAAAAAAACTTTACTTAAAGTTGAGTATTAAAGTTTTGTGAGAATATCGCCATCACTTTGAATATCACCTTCTTCGATCAGCCAGCGGAGTATAGTGAGAACATCATTTTCTTTATACTTAGCCAGTTTGGTAATCAAAACGGTTATATTCACAGGCATTTCGCTAACGACTTCACGAATGGCCGTCACAATCTCTTTCGACTTACGATCATTTATTTCTTTGCGTTTTTTTTGCAGGCAGATATCGCATACCCCACAATCAGCTGATTTGGTTTCACCAAAATACGAAACAAGCATCCTGCTGCGGCATTCAGTTTCGGAAGTAGCATAACGGATTATACTTTCGAGCTTTTCGAAAGCCTCTTTTTTCCTTTGACTGTAAAATGTTTTCGAGAGGGCAATATCTCCGGGGGGCAGACGCTCAGTGTTAAAGATAAGCTGAGGGGTATTTTTATGAGGCAGGTAATCGAGGATACCAAGTTTTTGCATTCGCAGCAGCAATTGACTTACTTTCGGGGAATCAATTCCGGAACGGGTTGCAATTTCGTTTTCGCTGATTCGTGTAAAATCAGTAAAAACGCCGCTATATGATCTTAATATAATCCTTAATATTTTATCAGCATCTGCATTATCGAGCTGATAGCGGTACAGATCTTCTTTCGAACAAACGAAAAACAAGCGCGAATGATCGTCCCAGGCATCATTTAAAGAGATGTAGCCGTCGCGTTCGAGAATTTTCAAGGCACTATATACAGTAACAGGTTTCAGTTTATAACTGCTGCTGAATTTCTCGAAATCAAAATCGAACGAAACATCGCGTCCGGCGCCAACCGGAAGTTGCAGAAAATTCCCCAGGGCCTGGTATACTTGTCTGACAGTTTCCGGATCGGGCCATGAGAGTTCCAGGTGATGGCGGCTGTTTACGACATCGTGTTCATTAAAAAGCATTACTGCGTATGACTTTTCACCGTCGCGCCCTACCCTGCCGGCTTCCTGGTAATAGGCTTCGAGGGTATCGGGCAAATCGAGATGTACAACCAGGCGAACATCAGGCTTATCAATACCCATTCCGAAAGCATTGGTAGCCACAATTATACGTGTTCGGCCTTCCATCCAGTCGTGCTGCCGCGATAAACGGGTAGCCGGTTCAAGACCTGCATGATAAAAACCTGCTGAAATTCCGTTATGCAATAAAAGCTCAGCTGTTTCTTTGGTAAGCCGTCGGTTGCGGACATATATAATTCCACATCCCTTTACACCGTTGCAGACCCTGAGCAGCTTCTTAATTTTATCCTCTTCGCGCGAAACAATATAAGCAAGGTTGTTCCGCACAAAGCTCTTGCTGAACACATTGGACTCAGGAAATTCAAGCTTAAGCTGAATATCGTCAACCACCCGCGGTACGGCTGTTGCCGTAAGAGCAAGCACCGGTACATCAGGAAAAATGGTACGTACTTCGGCAATCCGAAGATAAGGAGGCCTGAAATCGTATCCCCACTGCGAGATGCAATGCGCTTCGTCAACCGCTATTAATGTAACATTGATACCACGTAGCATTTCGCGAAACTTCCTGGTTTCGAGGCGTTCGGGTGAAAGGTAAAGAAATTTCGCTCTTCCGTCGGCACATTTTTCAAATGCCATTTCCAATTCGCGGGGATGCATACCTGAGTGCATTTCGGCAGCTACGATTCCCCGCTTTTTCAGATTTTCGACCTGGTCGGTCATAAGTGCAACAAGAGGAGTAACTACGAGGCATAAACCTTCCCTGCAAAGGGCCGGAACCTGGAAACAAATCGATTTTCCACCACCGGTCGGCAGCAGGGCAAGCGTATCTTTTCCTTCCAGAACCGACATAATGATATCCTCCTGCAAAGGACGAAACGAATCGAATCCCCAGTATTTTTTCAGTATTTCGTGAGGCGAAGGGTTCATTTGTAGTTTAGGCATCAAATAAAAAGTTTCAGAAAGGACTTACTTATAATAAGTTGGCTAATAAACAGTCAGAAGAATAAGTTATTTCCAAAGTTAACCGAAAACTTCAAAATACAGGAATTAATGTTTATAATCCGTAAAGAGATTTAACTTTGCTGTATGAGAATTTTCCTCGTTGGATACATGGGAAGCGGAAAAAGCACGTTAGGGGTAGCCCTGGCTGATGCACTTGGTATTAAATGGATCGACCTGGACGATGAATTCGAATCGCGTTATAAAATCACGATTGCCGATTTTTTCGCAAAATATGGTGAACAATCTTTCAGGGATCTGGAACACAAGTTGCTAACCGAAATCAGCTCCGGGAGTGATATAGTTGTTTCTACAGGAGGAGGCGCTCCCTGCTATTTTGATAATATGAAACTTATGAACCAAACCGGGTTAACGGTATATTTATCAGCCACACCCGAATTACTGATTTCCCGGATTGAAAACTCGGCACGAAAAAGGCCTGTTTACCAACAGATGAAAGGTGAAAATTTCAGAGAAAACCTGATCCGCCACCTCAAAACGCGTGAGCCTTTTTATTCACAGGCTACTATTACAGTTGATGCTGCAAAACCTGATATTGACGGAATCAAAACACAGATCCTTAATTATTACCGACCTATTTTCTGAGTGTAAGCAATGCCACGTTTTCAACATGATGAGTATGTGGAAACATATCCACAGGCTGCACTGCGGTAACCTCATATTTTTCGATCATCAAAGCAATATCACGAGCCTGGGTGGCAGGATTACAACTGACGTAAATCACCTTTTGAGGCTCAATCAGAAGAATTTGCTTAACAACACTTTCGTGCATACCCGAGCGGGGCGGATCGGTAATTATTACATCCGGACGGCCATTCTGTATCACAAAATCCTCATTTAAAACTTTAGCCAGGTCACCTGCATAATAAACAGTATTGTCAATATTGTTTAAATCCGAATTAGTGTGTGCATCGTCGATGGCCGAAGGCACGTACTCCACTCCTACTGCTTTTTTAACATATGGAGCAACAAAATTGGTTATGGTTCCGGTGCCGCAATACAGATCATACACAAGCTCTTCGCCTGTAAATCCGGCAAAATCGAACGCTGTTTTATATAAATAGTATGCCTGTAACGGATTAGTCTGATAAAACGAAACCGGACCAATCCTGAACTTCAGCTTTTTGCCACCTTCAACAGGAGCTTCCATGGTTTCGGTAATATAAGGTTCGCCTTTCCAAAGCAGCATTTCCTGATCGGTGATCACATCGTTTTGCTTTGTATTAATAACGTAAATAAGCGAGGTGATTTGAGGGAAACTGTCAGCCAGAAATGTCATTAGCGCGGTGATATCTTCCTTTGCTTCGTAAGCAAAAACTACAATTACCATCAGGTCGCCGGCCACAGTATTGCGAATAAGAAGGTTTCGCATAAAACCTGCATGCGATCGCGGATTGTAATAACTCCATCCTTTATCTAAAGTAAAGTCCCTTACTGCCAGCCGAATAGCATTGGAAGGTTCAGGCTGGTGGTAGCAATGGTTAATATCCAGTACGCGGTCGAAAAGTGTTGGAATATGAAATCCTAGTCCGTTCGACTGGCGTTCTTCGGCAGGCAGGGCCATATCATCGGCATTAAGCCAGCGCCGGTCGGAAAAAGTATACTCCAGCTTATTGCGGTAACCGGTAGTAAGCGGCGAATGTAAAATCGGATTTAAGGGAGGGAAACTGAATTTTCCGATTCTCGTAAAATGATCGTCAATTTGTTTTTGCTTGTATTTCAGTTGCTGTTCGTATGAAAGATTTTGCCAGCGGCAACCGCCACAAGTTCCGAAATGCTCACAGAAAGGATCAACTCTTAGTTCGCTGTAATGGTGAAATTTAACGGCTTTGCCTTCGCAATAGCTTTTACGTTTCGAAATAACCTGTATATCCACCACATCGCCGGGAACACAAAAAGGAACAAAAACAACCAGATCGTTTACCCTGGCAACAGCTTTGCCTTCGGCTCCGGCATCAAGAATAGTAACATTTTCAAAAAAAGGCAAAGGGCGACGGGGCATGGTAAAATTGGGGATTATATATTTATACTTACAGGTTTCGGACCAGTTTTTTCAAGGATAAAATTGCGATTCGGAAGTCGTGATCACAGATTTTGAATTGCCTTGAACTAATAACACTGATCCAAATTCCTTCCTTGGAAAACTGACAGGCGAAACTCAGATTGTCAGCGGCAAAGGTACAACGAAAGGAGGAAATTATTGGAGTGTTATGAACATGCATTACACCAGTATCAAAATAAATCGTTAGTATCAAAAGAATATATTCGATTAAGTGGGCTCAGTTTATTACTTTTGTTGGTTAAAATACAAAACACTCAAACCATGTCAGGATTACCGGTACTTTTATTTCTTGATATTAGCGGTGGCGAATTGCTGGTTATCATGCTGGTGGTATTCCTTGTCTTCGGACCCGAAAAAATGCCCGAAATGGCGCGAAAAGCAGGCCGTTTTATGAACCAGTTAAAGAAAGCATCGAACGATCTTACCAGGGAATTCAAGAAAGAAACATCTGTTCTTGAGCAGGAAATTAATGCAGTTCAAAAGAAAGTCAGCGACCAGGTTGAGAGTGTTAGCCGTGAGGTTAACCGTACTAAAGCACAGATTACCAATGACCTTAGTATTGAAACGCAAGTTGAAAAGCCTGTTGCATCAGCAGTACTTTCAACCGAAGAACCTGTTGACATTAAAACTGCTGATGCTGAAGGGAAAACGGATATCATCAACCCGGGTAAAACAGAATAATAAAATTACCTGAAAACCGTTTTAAATTATAAGCTATACATAAAGGGGAAATATTGCGGTTAAAAGTCAAAGCTGCTTATTGCAGAAAATTCCCTGGCTCAAATCAATAGTTTAACGCAGTAAAAAGTATTTAGTTAAGGCCATAGCATTACTTATGAGAATACGAATCCTGATTATCACCATCATTTTCAGCTTTACCGCTTTCCCGGTTTTTGCACAAAACAACCGCGCATGGCGAGCTGCCGACGACGCATTTAATAATATGCAGTACAATGCAGCTCTTTCGAAGTACAAAAAAGCACTTTCAAAAGCCAAGGCCAAGCCTGATAAGGAAAAAATTTCGTTTCAGATGGCGGAGTGTTACCGTATAACAAATAACACTAAAAAAGCAGAACCGGCCTATAAAAGACTGGCCAAAACCAAATATGCCGAAACCAATCCGCTGGTTTTTCTGTACCTCGCCCAGGCGTTGAAATCGAACGAAAAATATGATGATGCCAAAACATATTTCGAAAAATACACTGAATTAGCACCTGAGGATCCCCGTGGACCAAACGGCTCACTTTCGTGTACCCTTGCGCGCGAATGGATTGAAAGCCCAACCAAATATAAAATTGCACCGGTAAAAATTCTTAATTCAAAAGAATCAGACTTTTCAGCTACCTATGCTGATAAACTTTACAATACCATTATTTTCACATCAACCCGCGATGCTGCCACAGGTAAGGATATGGACAACTGGACCGGCTATAATTTCTCCGATCTTTTTATCTCCAAACTTGATCCGAAAGGACAATGGTCAACGCCGGTGCAACTTGAAACCGGCAATGTTGTGAATACCGAGGCCAACGAAGGCAATCCTGCGGTAAACAGCAAATTCACCCAGATGTATTTTACCCGTTGCTCCAACGACAAAGGCACTCTGCAGGGATGTAAGATTATGGTTTCGCGCCGTGCAGGCCGTAACTGGGGCGAACCTAAAGCCCTGGAACTAGGCGGTGACAGCACCACTGTTTTCGGTAATCCTTCAATCAGCCCCGACGAACTTACTTTACTGTATTCGAGCGATTTACCTAACGGAAAGGGCGGAAAAGACATTTGGATGTCAGTAAGAAAAGGACCCAACGATTCGTTTGGGCGCGCAGTAAATCTTGGTTCGGTAATAAATACTCCCGGCGATGAGATGTTTCCGTTTATGCGAAACGATACTACAATTTACTTTGCTTCCAACGGTCATCCAGGAATGGGTGGACTCGATATTTTCCGTTCCACGTTTTCGAACGGCGCATGGACAAAACCTGTTAATATGCAGGTTCCTATTAATTCGCCCGGAGATGATTTTGGAATTGTTTTTAATCCTGAAGAAGACAAGGGGTTTTTCTCTACCAACCGCAAAGGTGGCCGGGGCAGCGACGACCTCTATTCTTTTGTGAACCCACCGGTTATTTTTACTCTATCGGGTGTGGTTAAAGATGAAAATACATTGCAGTTTATTCAAGGTGCTGTTGTTAAAATGACAGGTTCGAACGGCACTTCCGTTGAATCAAGAACCGATGCCCAGGGCCGTTACAGCTTTAATAAAGTTCAGGTGAAGGCCAATACCACTTATGAACTTATCTGCCTGAAAGATAATTATTTCAATAAAAAAGCAAAAGAAACTACCGTAGGACTCGAGAGCAGCAAGGACTTTGTGATCGATTTCAGGCTTCAACCTATTCCTGACAAACCCATTGTACTGCCCGACATTCTCTATGACCTGGCTAAATGGGATCTTAAACCACAATACCAGGATTCGTTGCAGGGCCTGATTAAAACACTCGACGAAAACGAAACTATTATCATCGAATTAGCTTCGCATACCGACTCGCGCGGCTCCGACGAAAGTAATGATGTACTTTCGCAAAAGCGTGCCGAATCGGTAGTTAATTACCTGATTGATAGAGGAATTGACCCTGACCGCCTTATTGCAAAAGGCTATGGCGAACGCATACCACGACGCTTAGCCAAAGATGTGGTTAAAGATGGTTTCGCCTTTAAATCAGGCACTTTGCTTTCGCAGACGTTTGTTGATTCACTGGCAACAAAACCGGCCCAGGAAGCTGCATATGCATTAAACCGCCGGTCGGAATTCAGGATAATCAGCAAGGACTTTGTGCCGAAAACACAAAATGTAGCCATTTCGAGCCAAACACAGAAAGTAAGCATTCAAATCAATCCGGAAGATAATGTAGTACCGTTCACTAAAAATGCGGATAATACATTTACTTTCAGTGGTATCGTTAACGGATATACAACCTTGATTACCATAGGCGAAAACAGTACCGGGCTGAGTTTCTCGGTGGAGGAAACGCTCAAATTGCTTAAATCGGGCGCTATCGGTAAAACTGATTTTGATGGAGATGCGGAGAAAATACTTGGCAACAATTCTGTAGCCGATAAATCGATCCTGATCGTTGGCGAAGTTAACATAGCTACCAAATCGGCTTTTGAACTGGAAGCAACTGTACTGCAAAATCAAAAAGAAGCTGTGCTGATGAGTGAAAAAGTGCTGAAAAAATTTGGCAATTATACCATTGACAAAGAAAAGCAACAGATTATTTTTAATTAAATGTGAAGGGTTTGAAGAGTTTCAGGTTTGAAGAGTTTC
>CAZOXJ010000033.1:0-1365 GCA_964583325.1 uncultured Lentimicrobiaceae bacterium | reverse complement strand
GGTTTGAAGAGTTTCAGGTTTGAAGAGTTTCGGGCTTCAGACATTTGCAATTCTAACTCGCAATCCCATTCGTTATTGACGGAGTAATCAGTACAAATAGTCCTGAGATCAATAGCATTTTACATTTACAATACAAAAACATAAATAACCCCTATTCCCACATGACCGACCGGTATTCGCAGCGAGGTGTTTCGGCAGCCAAAGAAGATGTACATAAAGCCATTAAGAATATTGATAAAGGAATATTCCCGAATGCTTTTTGTAAGGTTGTGCCGGATCTGTTAGGTAATGATCCCGATTTTTGCTGTGTGATGCATGCTGACGGAGCGGGAACCAAATCGTCGCTGGCCTATATTTACTGGCGCGAAACAGGTGATATTTCGGTGTGGAAAGGCATAGCGCAGGATGCTGTGGTTATGAATACTGACGACCTGCTTTGTATAGGCGTAACGGATGGAATTTTACTATCGTCAACCATTGGAAGGAATAAAAACCTTATTCCTGGCGAGGTAATAAGTGCTATTATCGAAGGAACAGAAGAATGCCTGAGCATGATGCGTGATAATGGCATCGGAATTCATTCCACCGGTGGCGAAACTGCTGATGTTGGCGATCTGGTGCGTACAATTATTGTAGACAGTACAGTTACGGCAAGAGTGCGACGAAGCGATATTATAGAAAACAACATACAGGCCGGCGACGTGATAGTCGGGCTTGCATCCTTCGGACAGGCAGATTACGAAACCGGCTACAACGGAGGCATGGGCAGCAATGGATTAACATCAGCCCGACACGATGTTTTCGCACACGATTACGCTTTAAAATATCCCGAAAGTTACGATCAGGCTATTAACAACAATCTTGTTTATTCAGGAAACCTGTTGCTGACAGATCCCAGCGAAGCAGAGGGAATTAATGCCGGCAAACTGGTTTTGTCCCCTACCCGCACTTATGCTCCGGTAATCAGGCAGATACTCGAAAAATACCGTCCTGAAATCCACGGAATGATACATTGCAGCGGAGGGGCGCAAACAAAAGTGCTGCATTTTATTGATAATCTCCATATTATAAAAGATAATCTGTTTCCTATTCCTCCTCTTTTCCGGATGATACACGAACAATCAGGAACCTCATTACGCGAAATGTACCAGGTTTTTAATATGGGTCACAGGATGGAATTGTATGTACCTGAACATGTTGCCGGCGAAATTATTTCCATTTCCAAAAGTTTTGGAATTGAAGCCCGGATAGTGGGCCGTTGCGCACCGTTTAACGGGAAAAAGCTGACAATCAGTACTGAAAAAGAAATTTTTGAATATTAACAAATGATGGCATAGCCCTATAAGTGTTTTTTTTATAAAATAA
>CAZOXJ010000032.1:18835-26843 GCA_964583325.1 uncultured Lentimicrobiaceae bacterium | reverse complement strand
CTAAAAATTCTTAAATTTCCAAATAGGCACATTTTTTTAATGTATTTTTGGAACAGTATATTGATCCGGATTTCTTCCGGTTTATTACTTTAAATAAAGCCACTAACAGAGTATTATATGGAAAACCTTAAAAACCACATCCAATCGAATTCCGAACGCTACCTCGATGAGCTGTTTGGCCTTATCCGCATCCCTTCCATCAGTTCGCAGAGCGAACACAAAGAAGATATGGTTAAAACAGCACAATACCTTGTTGAGCAGTTGCTTAAAGCAGGTGTTGACAAAGCTGAAATTATGGAAACTACAGGGCATCCGGTTGTGTATGGTGAGAAAATTATTGATCCGGCAAAACCAACAATCCTTGTGTATGGTCATTATGATGTAATGCCTGTTGATCCTCTCGATCTTTGGGATTCGCCTCCATTCGAGCCTGAAATACGCGATGGTAAAATTTTCGCCCGTGGCGCTGTGGATGATAAAGGCCAGCTTTTTATGCAGGTTAAAGCTTTTGAATACCTGGTTTCGACCAATCAACTTCAGTTCAACGTAAAATGGATGATTGAAGGGGAAGAAGAAATGGGATCGCCTGCTTTGGGCAAATGGCTTCCGGGCCAGACAGAACTGCTGAAAGCTGATTTGATACTGGTTTCGGATACAAGCATGATTGCTATCGATATTCCAAGTATTACCGTTGGATTACGCGGTTTGGCTTATATGGAAGTTGAAGTGGCCGGTCCGGATAAAGATCTGCACTCCGGTTTGTACGGCGGTGCTGTGGGTAACCCGGCAACTATTCTTGCCAAGATGATTGCATCGTTGCACGACGAAAACAACCATATCACCATACCCGGATTTTATGATGATGTGCTCGAACTTTCAGAAGAAGAGCGTACCGATATGGCCCGCGCACCTTTTAACCTGGAAGAGTATAAAAGAAAACTCGATGTTAAAACTACTCTTTGCGAAAGTGGATATTCAGTAAACGAATGTACTGGAATACGTCCGGCTTTGGATGTAAACGGTATCTGGAGCGGATATACTGGCGAAGGTTCAAAAACAGTTTTGCCGGCAAAGGCTTTTGCGAAAATCAGTATGAGGTTGGTTCCCCACCAGGATCCGCATAAAATCGCTGAGCTGTTTTCGCGCCATTTCGAGTCTATTGCTCCTGATTGTGTGAAAGTTACTGTAAAAGAGCATCACGGTGGATATCCTTATGTTGCGCCTACCAACACAGCAGCCTATCGCGCAGCAAGCAAAGCATACGAAACCACATTTGGACTAAAACCGGTACCGACCCGCAGCGGTGGAAGTATCCCTATTATTTCAACGTTTGAGCAGGTCCTGGGAATAAAATCCATTCTTATGGGCTTCGGACTTGATACGGATGCAGCGCATTCGCCAAATGAAAACTACCACCTGGAATGTTTTTACAAGGGAATTGAAACGATTACCTGGTTCTATAAATTTTATGCTGATGAACTGAATTCCAATTCATAACAGGAAATTATAGAATAAAAAACACCCGTTCAGTTTTACCTGACGGGTGTTTTTTTATGTTTTCAAAATTCTTATTTCGCTATTTTAGTAACATAGGAAGGATATCCCGGCAAACTGATTTTTACGATATAAATTCCTTTAGCCCAGTTGGTTGAAGAGAGTAAAATGCCGTTTTCAAATTCAGTACTTACCATGCTTAAACCTTTGATATCAGTGACCTGGATTTTTGCTTTGCCCCGTAATGGCAGTGTTACAAGCATTTGGTCAATACCAGGTTGAGTGATCATTGCAGGCAGTTGTTTTTGCTCTTCAGCATTCACATTGAGTATTGTAAAAGTTTGTTCCCACGAAAACGCCGAAGCAGCAAAGGAATGATCAATTGCCTGCACGCTCCAGAAATAATTGCCATCAGGGAGATTCACAATCCAATCGGTATTATTTCCCATATTTCCGGCTTGAGGCATCAGGCGCCGGCCTGTATTTAAATTTGACATCGAGGGCATTACGTCCTGTCCGCCTTCAAAAGTTCCTATACGAAGGTTATACGTAATTCCTTTTTGTGGCGTATGATCGTCGGTGGCATCGAGCCAGCCGAGGTAAACAGTGTGCCCGTCGATATACATGCTCAATCCATCGGGAGCTGAAGGCGGCTGATTGACGGAATATTGATTGCTCCCGGCATCGTTTTTATAAAGTCGGGTACCGGGTGTTCCGTCACCACTTACTCCTGTTATCAGGATATCGAGGTCGCCATCATTTTCAAAATCGCCCCAGGCGGCTGAGCCTCTTTCTGCGCCATCAAGCGGGGCGTTAATATCGGTAAATATCGAATTACCATCGTTGTGATAAACCATGCTTGAAAGAATTCCGCAACCTGCATTCTGACCCGTAAGCAGTATGTCTGCTTTCCCGTCGTTATCATAATCGCCCCAGGCAGCTGTGCCTAAGGAAGCGCCGATCAAACCGGGGTAAATATTCATAAATTCCATATTACCGAGGTTGCTGAATATGGTTGTCTGCGGCTCCAGGTATTCGTTAAATCCTGTAATTAACAGGTCCAGATCCCGGTCGTGATCAAAATCGCACCATGATGACGATCCTCCTGCAAGAGGCGTAATTCCGGCTAGCGGCATTTCAGTAAAAACGCCTGTATTATTGCTGTAAATAGCTGAAGACATTATTCCGCCAAGGTCGCCCATAACGAATGCATCGAGGTCGCCATCGTTATCAAAATCACCCCAGTCGACCCAACAATTTGTAACACCGGGAAGACCGGCATTAATATCAGTGAAAACACCTGAATTATTTTTCAAAATACGGCAGGTATAAGCACCGGCTAACAGAATATCGAGGTCATTGTCCCCATCATAGTCGCCCCAGGCTACAGCACCATCCGAACCTATATCAGGGAGTAAACCTTCTTTCTGCAAAAAAGCTCCGTTTGTATTCTGGTAAATAAATGTTTTTGAATTGCTGCCATTCCTTCCAACCGCTAAAATATCGAGATCACCGTCGTTATCATAATCGCCCCAGGCGACGGCACTGTTGTAAATACCTGTTAGGCCGGCGTTTATATTGGTAAATTCTCCTGCATCGTTCCTGTAAACAGCGGCAACATAAGGACCACTTCCATGATCGCCGGTAATAAGTGCATCAAGGTCGCCATCGTTATCGTAATCGCCCCATGCTGTTGAACTGCGGCCAACGCTTGTCATTCCTGCATCAACAGGCGAAAATACCTGTGCGAATCCGGCAAAAGCCAGAACGATCAGGAGCACGGAAAGTGTAAATTTTTGTTTCATATAGGTATAGTTTCTTTTAATCAGGTAAAATCTAAAAATCAGTATTTCGGCTAAACTACATTCATACCGTTTTTCAGCTAATTAGCTTCTTTATTTTGATGATCAATTATATACTGTTCTGATGCACCACTCCTGAATTCGGTATGCCTTATCTGCCCGCCTGTATGCCCTGTAAATACCATTGCCGCTGAACTGATCAATGAAAAAACGAGTGTAATAACCAACAGAAAAGCAATGGATTTTTCCTTTTTCCATATGCTGTAAATTGTCAATGACGCCAGTAAACCTGCAGGAATCATCAGGTACATGCTTATAGTTGCAATATCTTCGTGACGGTTAATGAGGCTTTCGGCTATTTCGGGCAGGTTTTGCACCGCATTTTCGGCCGAATCGCCTGTGAGATATGCAATTACAGACATTAACGCAGCAAAAACAATTGTGCCGAGTCCGCTTATTTTAACCCCTGTATTTTTAAAGACTATGCCGGCAATAACTAACATACATCCGATAATCGTGCCAACGATTGGGAAGTGGTTGATTATCATGTGTAAGTAGCCCCAGCTCATAGCTTAACTCAAAAAGTGAAATAATTTTAACTTACTGTAAAGGTTGTCCGTGAAGTGTGCTTTGCGTATTCCGTTACAAATATATGTAAAATACAATCTTTAAAGAGGATTACACAATTTAGGGAGGAATTTTCAGCAGGAGAAACTCTCTTTGTCGGAGAGGACGAGTAATTTAAGTAGTTTGGTAAGCGCGGCATAAAAAACGGTTGCAGGATTTCTCCTGCAACCGTGAGTGTTATTTGAGTTATGCAGTTACCTGCGAGAAGGATTAGCTGACGAATTTCTTTCATTTTTAGTGTTCTCAACTCTGCCTGATGCCTGTTTTACATTTTCTTTAACTTGTGCTTTTGTTTCAGAATTGGCTGGTCTTGCGCGTTCTGAAGGACCGGCATTTTGTGATTTCTGTTCACGGGTTGGAGCAGTGGTTGAAATTTGCCTGTTTGATCTGTTTTCGACTTTAGCAGGGCTGGAAGCGGAATTAGTTCTTTCGGTTGTCCTTTGATTTCTCATGGCTTCTGTTGATTCTTTACTTGCTCTTTGCGAAGGTTGAGCTGAATAAACAGGGTTTGCTTGTTTCGTTGCGTTGCGGGTTTCAGTTTTAATGTCCCTTTTTACAGGTGCTGTGCGCGATTCATTTACCTGGGTTGGACGAGTTGTAGCTTTTGAATCTCTTTTTACATCAGTGGTCCTGCTTGCCTGAGTCGGGGTTGAATACCGTGGTTCAACACGTGTTTCTCTGTTTATTGTATTGCGTGAGTCACTTTTCGGTGTAGAATTACGAACTTCGGTCCTGTTTTCGCGGGTACGGTTAACACCGGGATCGTTGGTGCGGGCATTGGTAGGTTGAACCCGTCTGTCTTTTCTGGCCTGTTCCGCATTCCTGTATTCAGCAGGGCGCGAATCTCTACGGCTGTTATCAACTTCAGGGCGGTATACATTCAGTCTTTCGTTACGTATGCCTGTGTTATCAGCTCTTTGGCTGTCAACCACTTCCATTCTGCGAACTTTGGTGTTGCTGTATCTTTCAACTTCACTTACCCGTGGACCATAGTACCAGGAATTGTTGTTCGAATTGTAGTTGTTATTATTGTAAACATTGGTTATGTAAGTGATGTTTGTAACATGAACCGGGCGGTCGTAGATATAGTTATTCCAGTAGGCTGAGCAGAAGTGTCGGCGGGGAACAAATGTCCACCAAGGGTCGGGAGCATACCAGTTGGAGTTGACGCTTACATAGATGTTTGGTCCCATCGGAGCCCATCCGTAATAGTCGCCGTAGTTTCCCCATGTTACCCATGCAGGTGCCCATTCGTAACCTGGAACCCACATCCAACCGAGGTAGTTATCGAATGACCAGCGGCCATAGTGAAAAGTAGCCCATCCCCAGTTATAGTCAGAAACCCAGGTCCAGCCAAAATCGGTATTAACCCAGTGTCCATCGGACGAATATGGTCTGAATGCATCAGGATTTTCGAAATATGGACGCCAAACATATCCGTAATCAGGAGTATATACCCAGTCGCCATAAGGGGAAAGTTCATCGTAGAAAGTCTGAATCGAGATGGTTACATTGGCATGATTATGCCTGTTATTGTATTTGTGTGCCTGTGCACTCATTACAGTTACCATCGAAAGGAGCAGAAATAGTGATATCGTTTTCATGGCAGTAAAGATTAGTGTTGTTATTAATTTAACCCTTTATTAATAGAGGGTTTGGACGTTTTGTTATTAAGTAGCTTGCAAAGGCCGTGCCATAATCATACTTTTTTCTGTTTATTTTTTTAATATTTGAATAAATAATATTTTGAGTTCAATCATCATTTTGAAAATCAATACAATAAAAAAACCGGTTATTGATATTCATAACCGGTTTTTATAAGAAATCAGGATAAATTCTATTTTACATCCATCTTTTTATTGTATGCTGCAACCCCATCATCGAGGAATTTGATGTACGTTTCGATATTAAGATCATACGCATGCGCCGGTACAAGCGAATTGCCATCACCATCCAGGATTACATAGTAAGGTTGCGCATTGGTGCCAAATTTCTCTATCTGAATTTCGGTATTTTTCCTTCCCAACAGTTTTACTTCGCGGCCAGCTTTATTGGTGTACCACTCACTCTGGGGCATCTCAATCTTTTTATCATCAACGTACAATGCAACGAGGACAAAGTTTTCGCGCAAACGTTTTAATACCTGTGGATCACTCCACACGCGGTTTTCCATTTCACGGCAATTGGTGCAACCATGTCCTGTAAAATCAACGAAAACAGGTTTGTTCAACACTTTCGAGGCTTTAAGCGCTTCATCATAATCGAAATAGCCTTTCAGTCCGTGGGGTAATTTGAGTGGAGTATTTAAATAGTTCGGTGTTTCGGCAATATTGCCTTTGTTTTCGGCGCCACCACTACCGGCATTATCGCGTACAATTGCAGAAACATCAAAATCCTGTGTTTCCATCGGAGGTAACCATCCGGAAATTCCTTTTAGTGGCGCACCCCACAAACCGGGAATAAGGTAGATTACAAAAGTGAAAGTTGCAATAATCAGCATGAGCCTTGGAAAAGATCTTACTACCGGATAATCGCTGTCGTGGGGGAATTTGATTTTTCCGAGCAAATAGAATCCCATCATGGTAAATATCACAATCCAGAAACCGAGGTATATTTCACGGTCGAGGATTCCCCAATGGTACGTCTGATCCGGGATATTCAGGAATTTCAGTGCAAAGGCAAGTTCGATAAATCCAAGTACAACTTTAACGGTATTGAGCCAGCCGCCGGATTTGGGCATTTTATTAAGCCATTGTGGAAATAGGGCAAACAGCGTGAATGGTATTGCGAATGCCAGTGAAAATCCAAGCATTCCGATAATCGGTTTAAGTATTTGCCCGCCAACTGATTCGACCAGAATTGTTCCTACAATAGGTCCTGTACAACTGAAGGAGACCAAAACCAAAGTAAGTGCCATGAACAGCGTTCCGATTGTACCGCCTTTGTCTTCGGCCGATACAGATTTATTTACCAGCCAGTTAGGCAGCGTAATTTCGAAATACCCGAAAAAGGAAGCCGCAAAAATTACAAATATGAGGAAGAACAACACATTCGGAATCCAGTGTGTACTTATCCAGTTACTGAATTCGGCGCCGAAAAGTACTGCAACCACCGTTCCGAAGAGGGTATAAATGGCAATAATTGAAAGTCCGTAAATGGATGCCTGTACTTTGCCTTGTTTGCCCGATTTCATAAAATAGGATACTGTCATCGGTATCATCGGGAAAACGCAGGGAGTCAGGATAGCTATCAATCCGGCACCAAAAGCAAGCAGGAAGAACATCCAGAGGGGCGTTTTACCGTCGTCAACAGGCCCGGAAACATCCACATTTGTTGTTTCCGAAATGGTGTCGGCAGCAGCAGTTGCAACAGTATCAGCGGATTCGGAAGGAGTTGTATCGGGAACAGCGGCAGCAACCGCAACCGAAAATGTTTTAGATCCTTCCAACTCAAAACTGAAAGGTTTAACATCGAAAATGCAGCTTTTATCATCACAGGCCTGAAACTCAACTTCACCGGTAACCTTTATTGGTTTGTTGCTTTGTATTTTTATTTTCTGGGTAAACGTAGCTTCAGAAGCAAAATATTTGACATTCATTTCGAACATCTCATCATACTCTTCCTTGGGTTTAGGCTCTTTAACTTTGCCAACCAACTGGAATCCCTTTGGCTTGTCGATCAGAAAAATAGTAGGTCGCGGGCCATCGGGTGGAACATCCATTGAATACAGATGCCAGGTCATATCAATTTTTGCGATAAATTGCAGTTCGGCAATTGTATCATTAATCCTATTGGATTTAAACGACCATTTTACGGGTTCCTGCAGTTGAGAAAAAGCAGAAAATCCTACAAATAGATTAAGCAAAAAAGTAATTATCAGCGCTTTAGAAGCGTTAAGAGTCATTCTCTTCATGGTATTAATCGGGTTAGGAGAGATTAAGAAATGTCATTTCTGACCAATGGCAAAATTATAAATTATTATATATGAAGCTACGGCTTTGTAACAGAATTAATTAAGAAATTTATTGATATAGAACAAAGCAAGGATTGGGGGAAATGGGGTTTGAAGGGTTTCGGGTTTGAAG
>CAZOXJ010000032.1:0-18735 GCA_964583325.1 uncultured Lentimicrobiaceae bacterium | reverse complement strand
TAATTACCTGAACAAACTGCAGCCACACGAAAACGTTTCGGTTTCAGGGTTTTCTTCTTTACAGGAGATCACGTATGCCTTCTTTGTTTTTGGCGTAATCCGGTAACGATTATCAATTCTTTTACCAATAACCCATACAATATCTTCACCTGAAACCAGCAACCATACTTTTTCTTTATCGGCAAGCGAAATTTTCTGGTCAACAAAAAAATCACTGAGCTTTTTCTTGCCTTTCAGGCCAAGCGGCATAAACCAATCTCCTTTTTCCCATTTGCGTAATTGGAGCGGGAAAACTAATTTCTCCATATCGAGGCAGGCAACGGATGGTTTCCCCATTGGTAAATCGATAATCTGCTCGGTTTCATCGGCACGAAGACAAATGGGTTCTTCAATATGGTTAACACCTTTATCAATATAATAAGTACTATCCTCAGGTGTTTCCGCAGTTAATTCCGATAAGGGCTGAATAATGAAATTTTCGCGATCGCGAAGTAACCGATGGGTAGGCGAATAAAATACTTTTCCTGAAAAGGTATCGAGCGACCTTACAATCTCTTTTACTACAGGAAATGGAAACCCATAAGGTTTCAATATTTCGAAAAGGTAGGTTTCGTGGGGTTCGTACTCATAAATCCAGTCGATGGAAATCAGAATTCCTTCGGGGGTGTTCTGAACGAGATCAGCTGTAACTCCAGCCAGGTGGTAATTATAAATTGTTTCAACATCTCGCAGATGGCAAATAGATTCGTTAAGCTTATAACTGAACTTCGGGCTGATTTTACTCAATTCGGATAACACATCGAGCCTGAGCTTGTTACGTAGGTATTTGCGACTTTTATTTGATTTGTCATCGCGCCATGCCAGATCATTTTTAAGGGTATATTCCATGATCCTTTCGCGGGTAGTGAACATCAACGGACGGATTATTTTACCTTGTTTGGGCAATATCCCGTGCATCCCGCTTATTCCGGCGCCCCTGAGAATGTTGATGAAAAATGTTTCAGCCTGATCGTCGAGATGATGCGCCGTTGAAACATAATCATACTTGTGTTCGCTTAACAGTTCATCGAACCAGGTGTACCGCAAGTCGCGGGCTGCCATCTGAATGGAAATTTTATGTTCCGCAGCATATTGCTTTGCGTCAAAATGCTTTACATAAAAAGGAACTCCGGCCACTTCGGCAAGTGATTTCACGAAAGTTTCGTCACCTTCCGAATCAGCACCTCTGAGTTTGAAATTAAAATGTGCAATACCAAATTGATATCCCGCATCCTGGAATAACTTTACCATTGCAACAGAATCAACTCCGCCACTGACAGCCAGCAGAATATGATCATCTTGTTGAAATAATTTTGTTGAGCGGATGTAAGCCTTAAATGCCTGTAACATATGTACAAATGTACATCAATTTTTAAATACAGGCGCTTCAGCAAGTTTAGAAGCTTTCTAAATTTCTGTTGCGTAATTTTTATGAATGCCCACCGATGATAATCCGCATTATTTTCAGGTTCAGTACAAAAAACCGGACGAGCTGCCAAGGAAAAAACTTCCTCCAGAAACGTGTTCCTCCTGTTGGAACCGGTGGATATGCTTCGTCTTTATATCCTTTAACTAAATTTTTCTTTATCATTTTTTTTAAGGTTTTAGGATTTTGGGGTTGGGATTTAGGGAGAAGCTAATTCCAGTTTCTTATCATTATATCCTTTTCTCCCACGACTTTGCCTATTCAGGTATCAGCCACCAGAATGGTTTGGCTTTTGCTTTATAAATAAACATAAAGTGCAGCACCAGTTTTATCCAGTGGCCGGCCAGACCGGGTTCGCCCATTGTATATGTTATATCGCGGCCCCATTGAGGATATTTTTCATAATCCGGAACTACAGGGAAAACGGTCATGGTGGCAGCCATACCATCGCGCAAGCCATAGCCGGATGAAATTATACACGCTGCCCCCATTTTGCCCATCGAAGCTTTATGTTTGAGTTCAGTTTTACCCGTTTTTATTCGTTCGGCAATATTTAGTGCAACGATCTTACCCATTATTCCCGAAGGCATGCCAGTGCGAGGAGGTGTGGGAAATATGGCAAGTCCGTTTTTATTTGTCATTGGTTTCGAAATGGCATGAGGAGGCGCAAATGCTATTCCGGCAGCGAAAATAGTATCGTATTTCGGACTCTGGTATACGGAGGGCCAATCGGCAACAGACCAGTCTTCGAAATCTTTAGCCTGATAATCGGCATCTACTTTCATAAATCCACTCGGGGCGAATAAATCAGAAGTTATTTCTGAACCATTATTTCCAAAAGCTTTTATTCCAACCCCGGCAAAAGCAGGAATGAGCATAGCAAAATCAAATTCCTGCGTATTGGTTTCACCATCAAGCGTTTGATATGTTGCTTTCCCCTCTTCAACTTTGGTGATTCCTGCACGTTTAATCCATTTGATCCCATATTCCGAAAGTATGGATTCGGTAAAAATACGCGTTGAAGTTACATATCCGCCTTTTTTTATAAAGGCGCCACCCATTCCGAAATCGCCGACTTCGTATTCGTTGGTTATCCAGGTTATTTCTGCTTTATCGTTGAGTTTGCGTTTGTTTATTTCGAATGCTACATTCAACGCATACTCAAAAGCAGCTCCCTGGCAGGTAGCCGTGGGATGACCTGTTCCAATCAGGAAGCGTTGCTTTTCGCCTTTCGCCATTTTGTCGAGCGACACCTGTAGCTTTTCCCAGGCATGGCCGGCGTGTTGGTAGGTACAAACCGATTCGCTGTAGCCTTCGGGGCCGAGTCCTTCGGTGGCGGCAAAATTGAGTCTCGGGCCGGTAGCATTTATAAGGTAATCGTATTCTACTTTTTCGGTAACACCAATTTTGTCCTGTCCGGTGTATTCAACTGATACAAATGGCTTTTGGAGTGAAGCATCACCCTCAGGGAAAATTGCCAAAGCTTTAGCTTGTTTATAGCTGATGCCTAGCTTTTTGTATACAGGTGCCAGCTCGAAAGTAACATTCTTTGCTGTCATTTGCCCGATACCTACCCATATGTTTGATGGTATCCACTGGTATTTTGTATTAGGACTTATCACTATAACTTCGTGATTTTTACCTAGTTTCCGCTTTAAAATCTGTGCGGCTGTATGTCCGGAAATACCGGCTCCAAGAACAATAACCCTTGCCATAATTAACTGTTTTATTTAAGTTAAAGATAGTGATTAAGGCTTCTTGTAGTATTTTTTTTTAAATTTTATTAAATCCGATATTCTTTAGCTCTTCAATTATCAGGAAGAGAATATATAAGGTTGATATATAGTTGATTGCTTTAAAATTTCATGCACTTAATCTTTTTTTCGTAATAATATTTGCCTTCATCAGTGCAGATTCCGCGTATAAATGTATCAAACATTACATCAAAAAGCACTGAAAATGATATGGTTTGGTTAGGAAATAAATCAGGATTGTGCATATCGATAAGCCTGCTGATATAAATGCGGGAAATTAATTCGGGGCTTAAGTCGGGTCGGTACATGCCCTGGGCCATTCCATCTTCAAAATTCCCTTTAATTTTGGAGTCAACAAAACTTACCCTTTTTTCAACAAAGCTTTGTCTTACTTCGGGAAACTTAAGGCGCAAATCGAATGTAATACATGGTATAATGTTAACAAGTTTGTTACTTATTTCCTCGCTCACATGCAACAGCCCGTCAATAGCGTTTATATCAGTAAAATCAGCTTCTGAGAAAATATTTTCAAGATTCTGTTGTTCGAAATTCAGAATTTCTTCAACCAGAACTGCTTCAGTTCCGAATGCTTTGAAAAGTGTTTCTTCTGGTTCTTGAAGGTCTCTGGCGAGGTTTTGAAACGTGAATTCATCGGATGTGTAGCCTGAGAGTAATTTTCTTACTTCTTCGACCAGAGGCAGTTTCGGGTCACTCATAAATATTGCTTAGGTAATGGATACCTGTGTTAATTATTTTTACTTTGTTTTTATCTTAAATTTTCAGATAAAAGTAAAGGGACACAGTTGTCCGTAAAAGTTGTATCAGTATGAAAATCAGTTTTGCCAACATTGTTAATCGGATCTTTCCTGCTTTAATTACATCACGAAGCAGATACCTGCACCGGCAAAAGCAGTATAGAGCAGTTAGCAATCAGAATAGCCAATGAATCAGTGAAATTTTCTTCAATAATTCAAGTCGTTTTCTGAGCGGCGCAAAAGTACAATAAAAAATCACTTTCTTTCATAATTATTGTGCATTGCTTTCTATCGCCCTGTTATCAATAGATCCAATAAATTTACTTTTCATAAACTATTTTTCGGTGTTTGTTAATTCCGTTACCGCTAAGCGAAAAATAGTAAACTCCTGATGGCAGATTGAATTTACCCGGATCGAAATGTTCAATATATTTTCCGGGCTGAAGCATTTTGTTTTCGATGAGATCCGATACTTTTTGGCCAAACTGGTTATAAACACCCAGGCTGATCGTTACAGGTACTCTCAGTTTGAATGAAAACGCAGTGCTTTCGCTGAAAGGATTCGGATAAACCTCTTCGATGGCAAACGGAATGGCTTTTTCTTTTTTAATTCCTGTAAAGTAATCATCCATTATAGCTGTCCAAACCGAAAGGTTAAACTCATCAAGTCTTGTCCATATTGGCCGCACGATATTATTATGTGCCGAAATACCTGTATAATCGCCAAAAAACACATTCGGATTTGGAATAAACGGACTTTCGCTGATGATGAAATTTTCGAAAGTTTCGCCTCCATCTTTCGAAACAGCCATATATACATCGGTTCGGGTATCGTCGTAATTGCGCCTGTCGTAAAATACGAACCACAAATACCCGGTAACCTGGTCAACAGTCATCCATGTAAAAAACTGTTGCTTGCCGGGTGCATCATCATTTACGCGTTTCGGGGTGCTCCATGTGTTTCCACCGTCACTCGATTTTGCCAGCCAAACATCCAAATCCTGCCCACCTCCGGTGCTGCTTCGTTCATCCGTCCAGTTGATGTAAATATTCCCCCGATTTGGTCCGTTACTGATATCGCAACAAGTTACCGGCAATCCGTTAGCCCTGTATATACCCGGAACCGCATAATCCCATCCGCCGGGAATTTCGCTGACAAAAATATCGTTATCAAGCCATGTTTGTCCGCCATCGAGCGAACGATCAAAAACCAGACCTGCCGGTCCGGCCCAGGCTGTATATATTTCGCCGTTTGGACCTACAGCTGGAACTGCACCTTCAACGGTGCTATCACTGTCGATGCAGTTTCCGGGGACCTCGTTTATTTCAATGGCATCACTCCAGGTTATTCCTTCGTCGGCCGATTTCGAAAACATAATATTTGATTCCCTTTCCGGATTTGTTGATCCATAACTATCGAACTGTGTCCATGTTACATAAATTTCGTTGTTCTGCGGATTAACAATTGCCCATTCCTTATCTTGCTGTTTCGGGTCATTTTTGCCTATTCCCGAACCATTATTCCACGACAACCCGTTGTTTGTTGATCGCTGGCATACAATCTGATCGAGCCATGTTTGGTTGCTTGGATAGGATAAATGAAAGAAATAAAAATATCCGTTGGTATCAATAATTACGCAAGGGTCGCCATAAACGCCTAATGTTGAGTTCATTGGGTTGCGCGTCCAGGTTTGCCCACTATCGAACGAAAAGTAATATGAGTTAAGATTTGCTCCGGCTATAATCTGTTTTGTGTTTTTCGGATTAATGAAAATGGAAGTCTCTTCAGGATAATATTCATCACTGATCATCACATTTGTATATTGTGCCCGGGCGAAAAAAGTTCCGGTAAGCATCACCAGCATGATTCCGATTGTTGAAATTATTTTGCTCATAACAACGATTTTGGAGTATTTAATCCAGTTTGTAAAATTAATGCGTTTTGCAGCTGTTTGAGCAAATGCTTTAAAAAAGTCAACCATCGACTTTTCAAATGTAATTTTGCATTTTGAAATCCTTGTAATACATTTGTGAAGGTTAGCCGGGATTGAGTTTGTTCTTTCCTTGTAGTAAGATGCATTGACTGACAGGTAGATAATCAGCAAAGTATAATAAGGTAAGGCAATATCGCTTTATACCAACCAGCATGTTTTTAAGAATTACATTAATATCGGAATTATGTTGAAACGAATCGCTCTGCATTGGCAGATATTAATCGGACTTATACTAGGGGTAGCTTTTGGCGCATGGTTGCCAGAATATGTAAGTTATGTAAGCTGGCTCGGCGTATTATTTCTGCGGGCGCTCAACATGGTGATTGTACCAGTTATTTTATGTTCAATAATCAGCGGAGTGGCTAATGTCGGCTCGGCTGATAATCTGGGACGGATTGGATTGAAGACGATGGGATTTTATATGATTACCAGTCTTATCGCCATTGTTACAGGTCTTGTGCTGGTTAATTTTACGCAGCCCGGCCTGGGAGCGGATCTGGGTTTAATACAACAAGTAGATGGACTAGGTCAAACTCGTCAATCTATTGGTGAGACACTCCTGGAAATAGTTCCCAAAAATATCTTCCAGGCATTCAGCGAAGGTCAAATGCTTTCCATTATATTTTTCGCGATACTTTTTGGTTTTTTTATTACCAAGGTAAACGAAAAGCCACGCAGGTTCCTGACCGATTTTTTTAATTCGAGCCTCGAAGTAGTTATGGAGATCACAATGTTTATAATAAAATTTGCACCAATTGGCATATTCGGAATTGTGGCCAACCAGATCAGCCAGGTTCCTGATCTTTGGGCACTGGCGCAGAGGCTTGGACTCTATATGCTTACTGTAATAGTTGGTTTATTGATCCACATGCTTATTACTCTTTCAATAGCAATAAAAGTATTAGGCAAAGTAAATCCTATTCAGCATTTGCGTAATATGTCGGTTCCTATTCTTACCGCATTTTCCACATCCTCATCCAATGCAACTTTACCGCTTACTCTCGAAGCTGTGGAACACAAAAGTGGAGTTTCCAATAAAATTGCAAGTTTCACCCTTCCGCTTGGCGCTACTGTTAATATGAACGGAACCGCTTTATACGAATGTGTTGCAGTGATGTTTATTGCACAGGCTTATGGTATCGATCTTACGTTCTCGCAGCAGATGATAGTTGTGTTCACTGCCCTGCTTGCGGCCATCGGTTCGGCAGGTATTCCTATGGCCGGACTTGTAATGATGGCTATTGTTATGAATGCGGTCGGACTTCCATTGGAAGGCATCGGTTTGATACTTGCTGTTGACCGTATCCTTGACATGTTCCGCACCGTTGTAAATGTTTATGGCGATACATGCGGAGCTGTTGTGGTGGCTAAATCAGAAGGAGAAATTCTGAAATCATAAGTTAGATTCTTGTACATGATTTTTTGAAGTTGGTGGAGTCGGGGCTTTCATTACTTCACCCGAATAATAGTTGTTATTGTTTTTGAAATGCGATAACTGTTCTCTAATAACTTACTTTTGTATTAACTAAAAAAAGCATAATTTATGATACTTTCTACCCGAGGAATGAAAATTGGAATACTAACTGCAGGAGGCGATTGCCCTGGCATTAATGCCGCAATACGTGGTGTTGGAAAAACTGCAATTAGTGAATACGGAATGAAGGTAATAGGTATTTCGTCCGGTTTTCGTGGACTCGTTGATAAGGAATATGTTGAGCTCGACGAAACCCAGCTTTCAGGTATGCTTACACTCGGGGGAACGATTTTGGGCACTTCGCGTGATAAACCTTTTAAGAATGACCCTGTAACCGGCGTAAATATGTCGAAGGTCATTAAGAAGAATTATAAAGAAATGGGTCTTGATGCCCTGGTGGTTATCGGTGGAAACGGCACACAGAAAACTGCGGCCAAACTTGCTGCCGAAGGTCTGAATATTATTGGTTTACCTAAAACCATTGATAATGATGTATATGGCACCGACGTTACTTTTGGATTTGATACTGCTGTATCTATTGCCACTGAGGCTATTGACCGCTTGCATTCAACGGCAAATTCGCATAAGCGTATAATGGTTATTGAGCTGATGGGCCATCATGCCGGATGGATATCATTATACTCTGGTGTTGCCGGTGGGGGTGATGTGATTTTGATCCCTGAGATTCCTTATGACCTCGATATTATTGCGCGTTACCTCGAAAAAAGAGCCAAAAATAAAAAACCGTATTCCATTGTGGTTGTAGCCGAAGGTATCGAAAAACCCAAGGGAATATCGGCGGCTTCGTACATTTCGCAATCCATCCGCGAAAAAACCGGGCTCGAAACCCGCGAAACCATTCTCGGTTATGTGCAGCGTGGCGGTTCGCCAACAGCAATGGACAGGATTCTTGCAACCCGTTATGGCGCTCATGCCGTGGAACTCATTGCTGCCGGAAAATTCGGACGTATGGTAACAAAAGATGGCGAAACTATTGATTCACTTCCTCTCGAACAGGTCGGCGGGAAACTGAAACTTGTACCACCTGATCACTCGATAGTTAAAAAATCGAGGAAGATGGGAATTTGTTTTGGCGACAGAAAAATATAAAGTAAGGGTTCAGGATTTTGGGGTTAGGGATTAGGGAAGCTGAGATTTTCAGAATCCTTCGTCCTGCATTTCACCATTACCATTTTTCTCCGACTTTTTACTGTAATTATTGAGTTTCAGCTGAATGCCGGCATATAAAACCCGCGATTCCATATAGCGGTTATTTATTGTTGTATAATTTGTTCCGGTGGTAACTGAATTGAAATTGCGGGTATTAAAAATATCGGTTACCCTGAGGGAAACTGTAAGTTTGCTCTTGAAAAAATCGTGCCGCAATGATGCGTCAATATTGTAATTGCTCTCTCTGGTCGTTTGAAGCGAACTGCTGGGTGACATGTAATTTCCGATCAGCTGCACCGATCCATTCTTCGAATACATGAAAGTAGCATTTAAACGTCCGCTCCAGGTAAAACTCTCTGTTGCCGGTATATTATATTCAGGGACATCACTGACCTGATATTCGTAAAAAGACAAGTTGCCATTGATCCTCAGCCATTTGTAAGGATTTGCCGAAGCTACAAACTCAACTCCGAACGATTTGCTGTTGTTAATATTTTGTGGCATCGTGTAGCTAATTCCAGTTGTATCAAGCATCGTAATATATTCTATGAGGCCGGTGGTATTCCGGAAAAACAGATTGGATGTAAGTGAAGTTTTATCCCAGTATTTCAAAACACCTAATTCCAGCGAGTTGGTATATTCAGGTTGCAGGGCGGGATTGCCCTGGCTTATATTAAGTGAATCGGAATAATCGACATATGGATTCATTTCGCGCGGCGATGGGCGATCGACCCGGCGGCTGTAACTTAATTGCAGTTCGCGGCTCTTGCCAAGGTCATATTGGGTGTGAAGCGATGGAAAGAAATTGTAATAAGGATTGCTGTAGGTTAACCCTGTTTGCTCAACTTTCGATTTGATATAAACCTGCTCATAGCGCAGTCCGGCCTGATAGCTGAGTTTCTTCCATTTAGCACCGTAAATACCGTAAACAGCATAAATCTGCTCTTTATAGTCGTAGTGGTTTTTTAACAGAACCTGTTCGTCCCATTCCTCTGTACTATGGTTGTAAGTGGTATAATCATAATCCATCCCCAGGTCGCGTACCGAAACTTTATACCCGGTTTCTATCCTGGCACCGCCCGCAAACGGATGAATGTAGTTGCCTTGTGCTGTAAAAAAAATGTTATTATTTGTCGCATAATTATGCTGCGATTGCACGAGGCCGGTTTTCTCATTCGTTACAGGATCAATATTCTGTTGATCAATGAGTTGGTCGTTATTCATTTCATTGTTATTAAACATAAAATCCTGTGTAAACTCTCTCCCTTTTTCAGCAAAAGTATGCTTGTAGGAAAGGTTATAGCCCATGGATTGTATGTTGCGTTCCGAATCAGTGTAACGATTGTAGTTATCCAGAAGGGAATCCGTGCCGTAATAGTTTTTATTGTTCATCAGGCCTTCCTGACCAAAGGACATATCACGGCTTTGTACAGAAAAAGTAATATTGTTCCGGGTATCAATAAAATAGTCGATTCCGCCATTGAAATTCATTGATTTGCGGAAGCTTTCACCTTCCTGTGTCTGCTTCAGAACACTTGTAAAATCATTGTAGATGCTGGTCCTTTCGCTTTCCGACGAAGTCTCGGTAAGATTGTAACGTCCGTCGGCACCTACGAAAAAATTAAATTTATTGGTACGGTAATTCAGGTTCAGCGAGCCGTTGTACTTTTCGTTTGTACCCACTGTACCCGAAACCTGTCCGTTAAAACCCTGTAAAGCTTTCTTTTTCAATACAATATTTATAATTCCCGATGTGCCGTCAGGATCATACCGTACCGAAGGATTTGTAATAACCTCAATGGATTCGATGGCACTGGCAGGTAATTGGTTTAATATATCGCTGCTGCTGATCCCGGCCTGGCTGGCAGGTTTACCGTCGATAAGCAGGGTTATATTCGAATTGCCGCGCATACTCACATTTCCTTCGGCATCCACTGTCACGCTTGGAATATTTTCCATAATGTCGGTTGCCGTTCCACCCGATAGCGACATGGTTTTGTCAACGGTAATTATTTTTTTATCCAGGTTGTTGGTAATCAACGATTTTTCAGCAACTATCTCAACTTCTTCCAGTCCCGACATCTTCGGTTTAATATAAAGATCTCCCATTTTTACATCAGCACTTCGCTGAGAAATGCTGATTGCCTGAAAATATTTATCCTCGTATCCGATAAAACTGGCCCTGATATAATAATTTCCTGCCGCAACATTACTGAAAAGGAATTTTCCTTTAGGATCAGTTATTGTACCTGTAACCATAACCGAGTCTTTTACTTTGAATAACAGTATGTTGCCATATTCAACATGCTCTTTCGTTGATTCATCATGAAGAGTACCGCTTATAACTCCAAAACCCTGTGCAGCCCCGTTACCGCCGGATTTGGCACCCTGTCCTGTTTGAGAATTTTGATTTTGAGCTAGTATGAAATTGGAAATCAGAAGTATGATAGAGATCAGAATTAATCTGGCATTTGTAATTTGAAGCATGTAATTTAAATTGGTGTTGGAATTAGAATACCTACTTTATTAAAAGTTTAAAGTAAAGAACAACAGAAAATGATTTTTGTTGCAAAGTTACTGTTTAGTAAGGGGTGCAAGGATTTATTGCGAATATTTAACAACTTTTTAACTGCGCAATAAATATGTTTTTCGCCGTATGGCGAAATTCGTTTGATTCAATTGAATATGGAATGCAGCGGAAACTTTACATTTGTCCTGTAATTTTTAAACAATGAAATACTTCAATATAATTCTTGGCATTTTTTGCATTTCGGGCATGTTAAGTGCGCAGGATACGAATTTTCTGACCTTGTATGAGAAATCAAATTTTTTGAAAACGCCCCGCTATTCCGAAACTATAGATTTTTGCAAAAAACTGGACAATGCTTCCCCTGTTCTGCACTTTACAACTTTTGGCATAAGTCCGCAGTGGCGGGAACTGCCTATGCTTATTGCCGACCGCAATGGTAATTTTACTCCCGAAGCCGTGAGGAAAAGCGGAAATGCAGTATTGCTGATCGAAGCATGTATTCATCCGGGCGAAAGTGATGGAAAGGATGCAGGACTGATGTTGATGCGCGATCTGGCTATTTACAAAAAGAATGTAAAGTTGCTTGATCATATTACCATCATTTTTATTCCAATTTTCAATACTGATGGTCACGAGCGGTTTGGCCCTTACAACAGGATCAACCAGAATGGTCCGGAGGAAATGGGCTGGCGGACCACGGCTCAAAACCTGAACCTGAACCGCGATTTTCTTAAGGCCGAAGCTCCCGAAATGAAGGCCTGGCTGGCGCTGTACAATGCATGGCTACCTGAGTTTTTTGTCGATATCCACTCAACTGATGGAGCCGATTTTCAATACTCCATGACATATGCTCTTGAAACCGGAGGATGCATGGAAAAGAATCTTTCAGGCTGGACAGAAAATACTTTCGGGAAATTAATTGTTGGGATGATGGAAGAATCAGGGTATCCTGTTTTTCCGTATGTCCAGTTCCGCAGCTGGCACGATCCGCGCAGTGGTCTGGTAAACGGAGTAGCTCCGCCAATGCTTTCGCAAGGATATACAGCCATTCAAAACCGTCCCGGTCTGCTTATCGAAACACATATGCTTAAACCATACAAGGTGAGAGTTTCAAGTACTTATACCATGCTACTGCATACACTCGAAATCCTCGATAAGGAATATAAAACCTTGCAACAGCTTGAAGCGAAAGCCGATGCGTATACTTCCAGCCCACAATTCAGGGGAAACCTTTTTCCGGTAAGCTTTTCGGTATCCTATTCAGATAGTACGATTACCGAATTCAAAGGATTTGATTACACGATTGATACCAGCGAACTTACAGGCGGTTTATGGTTTAAATACAACAACAAGAAACCTGCAATATGGCAGCTAACCACTTTTTCGACCAATAAACCGGGTAAACTGGTAACTCTTCCTGAAGCTTATCTTGTGCCACCCCAATACGCTTTTGTTATTGATGGGCTAAAATTACACGGAGTTAAAATGACGACTTTGAAAAAGGGGATGACTTTTTTGGTAAAAACAACGCGGTTCAGCAATCCACGATGGCAGCAAAAACCAACGGAAGGACACCACAAACTTACTTACGATTTAACGGATTCCGTTGAGTTATGTGCTTTTCCTGCCGGTACTATGCTTGTGGATATGAACCAGCGCACAGCCAGAGTCATTGCTCATCTGTTGGAACCAGCTTCTCCCGATTCGTATGCTGCCTGGGGCTTTTTCGATGCATGTATGGAACAGAAAGAATATTCCGAATCGTACGTTATGGAAACTATGGCCCGCGAAATGATTCAAAAAGATGCGCTCCTCAAAACTGAATTTGAAAAGAAAAAGGCAGCGGACAAAGAATTTGCTTCCAATCCCGACGCTATATTGAATTGGTTTTACAGCAAAACGCCTTACTGGGACAGTAATTTTAACGTATATCCTATCAGAAGGATTGTTGACAGAAGCCTTGTGGATAAATTACAGAATTGAGAAATTCTTAGTTCTTAATGCTTCGCTTTTCAAATTCATAACGAGTGTGTCCCGGCAAAAAGTCCGGGCATTTGATCTCCCATTTCAAACCGGAGCAGAATTTCTTTACGCCATAAACCACCACCGTATCCGGTGAGTTTGCCGTTGCTTCCGATTACCCTGTGGCAGGGGACAACTATATTAATTTTGTTTTTACCGTTTGCATTTCCAACTGCCCGCGTATTGGATGCATTGCCGGTCATACGCGCAAGTTCAAGATAGCTGATGGTTTTCCCGAAAGGAATCAGTTTAAGTTGCTCCCACACTTTTAGTTGAAAATCAGTGCCCTGAGGATCGAGAGTAAGATCAAACTGTTTGCGGGTACCGGCAAAATATTCGGTGAGCTGATCAACACATTCGCGCAAACAGCCTGGTATTGGCGAGGCTTCAAAATCTGACTCCAGGAACAGTATCGAACGGATACCGCTTTCGGAACCGGTTATCTCTAAAGTTCCTACCGGAGATTGAATTTGAGCAGTTGCAAGATTCATTGGATGAAATTACTATTAGAACATTTTTTTTGCTGTTTATCAATATATTGGCAGAGACTATTACAACTTGCAAATCTATGATTTATAGATGTAAAAGTTAGGATACATTTGACAGACCTAATCATGGAGGCAGTGAAAAAGACTGAATAGAAATTCTAATTAAGTAGATATTTTCGCCCCTCGCCCTTCTCCATGTCGCCCCTCATCCCTACTCAACAACTAAGATTTTAAACAGGCACCTAGTTGAAAGTAATATAAATATCAAGTATTTCGGGCCTGTTACCCGACCGAACCGGTGGTCCCCAGCCGCCATAGCCACTCGAAACGTAAAAGTGCGAATTATCTTTCTTCTTATATCCCCAGCTCAATTCGTAAATGGCATTGGTAATATAGTTGAAAGGCCATAACTGACCATGGTGTGTATGCCCCGACAACTGAAAATCAACCCCGGCATCTGCAACCTGTTGGAGGTTAAATGGTTGATGATCCATCATTATTACCGGAAGCGAAAGGTCAACACCTTCGAGCACTGCGGCAAGGTTTTTCCGCTCTTTGGCACTGAACCGTTTCGAATCGCGGTCGTTGCGGCCGGCCAGGTAAAAGCTTTCGTTAATTTTTATAGATGTATCCCTGAGCATTTTTATTCCATGTTCCTCAAGGTAACTAACCGCAGCATCGGCACCTCCAATATACTCGTGGTTGCCGGTTATAGCGTAAACGCCAAGAGGAGCTTTGAGTTTTAACAGCGAACGTCCGAGGTCGTACTTTATTACCGGCGCAAGATCTTCATCCACTATATCCCCGGCAAATAGAATGAGGTCGGCATTTCTCTCGTTAATCATTTTTACGAGTTTTGCAGTACGCCTTGGTCCGACTAAGGTCCCCATGTGAATATCCGAAGCCGCGGCAATATGCAGTGTCTTCGTTGCCCCGGCCTTTTTATCGATCCGGATATCTACACGCTTTACCCTGGGAGTGAGTGCATTAATATGTCCGGCCAATACTATTATTCCGGTAACAGCTACAACAACCAGGAACAGGTATTTCTTAAAATCCGCATAATTGTTTATCATGAATCCGGGTTTGGCCGGTATAAAGAAAATCACGATCCTTACTATATCTATAACCACCACAGCCATCAGAAAATAAATCATAAAGGCGAGCCAGAATGATCCTGTAAAAGTAAAAAAGGTGCTTACCGGCGAAATCCATACCCGCTCCAAAAATCTGCCGATGATGTATGATGCTGATAAAAACAGAAAAATCCAGGGATACCAGCTTTTGAAAGCCATTCCCTCAGGCAAAGCCTGCATGCCGCGGATGTAGATGTAATAGTTAACAAGGCTGTAAATCAGTATAACAATACTGAAAAAAATAAGAAACTGCACTGATCGCATATTTTAATGATGATTATTTGACTTTTTTCACTGATCGATTGAAGAATTGAATTTTGGTAACAAGCTGTTGCCTGTTGTAAAATTCTGAAATCCGGAACATTAATTCAGTAATCCAGCACCTCTGTATCGCACAGAGCTTAATTATGGATGATGCTGAAACTTTTTTCTGTTTTTCAAACCTATCATATATAAGAGCTATTAAAACAGCATGTCAACCTAAATGTTAAGCAAATTAACGTTAAAATTTCCTAATAATAGAAAACTCCCTTCGCCTATATTTGTTCAGCACCTTTTTATTGATGCAGAATTTGTAAATTTGCACCTTTCAAACGAACCTGCCAGTTTTAAATTGCCGATAAGTACTTGTTTGTCAAAACTATACATCAGCAATCAATTTTGCAGTGTTTCTCATTTTAACTGTATGATGCGAAAAATTTCTATTGCGGTCATGTTTATCCTGGCAATCCTTGTTTCGGCAAATGCCCAGCAGGTTGTTTATTCCCAGAATTTCGAGGATACAGCCAGCCTGTTTCAAGATTATGTATTGTCGAACCTCGATAAAGGTGTACCTGCTGAAACAGCAATGGATACCCTGCAAACCGTTGCCTGGTTTGTTGACCTTGCAGGCTCAGGTAATAATCATGCAGCAATTGCCACATCCAATTACAATCCTTCCGTTGCCGCTGACGATTGGTTTATTACACCGGCAATGCGGCTGGGTGAAAAATCCATCCTCACTTTCAAGAGTCTTTCGTTCACACAGGGTAAAACGGACACCTACGAAGTTTATGTTTCGAATACCGAACAATCTGTAAGCGGATGTCTTTTCAATCCAATGGCAGGCCAGTTTACCTCATCTAATTCTGCCGCTTTTGAAGAACATGAAGTTGATCTGGCTGCTGCCGGATTTGCAAGCCAGGTGGTTTATATCGGATTCAGGCTTACAACTGCCTCAGGAGGCGACAAAATAGCTATTGATGATATTGCAGTGACCGAAACGGTAACTCAGTTTCACAATCTTACTTTTATTGTAAATATGTCAGAATACATTACCGACAGTTCGTTCTTTCCCCGCACCGACACAGTAGATGTAGCAGGAACTTTCAATAATTTTGAAGGTACAAAACATATTTTGTCCATTGTTCCCGGAACGGACTCAGCCATATATGCTATAACCATACCCGGCTTTATAACCGGCGACCGTCTCGAATTCAAATTCCGTATCAACAGTACCTGGAATGACTCCATTGTTGAATTTCCTTATGGCCAGCCTAACAGGGTATGGGTAATTGAGGAAGGGAAATACACATACACCTGCTTTTACAACGACCAGGGAGCTCCGTTCGGAATACCCGAAAACACGCTGATGGACCAGGTAAATATTTTTCCCAATCCGGCCAGGAGTATTGTATCGGTCGAAATGCCTGCAAATATCCTGCGTGTGCTTATGATAAGCCTTACCGGAAACAAAGTACTGGACAGTGAAACAACATCCGGTAATACATTAACCTTTGATGTAAGTTCCATCGCAAAAGGTACTTACGTGTTACTTTTTTACACAAAAGAGGGATATGCAGGCAGTAAAAAGCTGATTAAAAATTAACTTCAAGCAAACTAAACATTAATGACTGACTTATGATCATCAACAGGCGGAAATTCAACATTTCTTCCCCTGCTGCTGTTTCTTTTTCGTTTTCTGACGATGAGTTAGTTTCATCATTTTCATCTCCAACCGCAACACCTAAACCATGAGTGAACAAATAAAACATGAATGTGGAATTGCCTTTATCAGGCTGCTTAAGCCGCTCGAATATTATTATTCCAGGTATGGCACTACACTTTATGGTATCAATAAGTTGCACCTTCTGATGGAAAAGCAGCACAACCGCGGTCAGGATGGTGCGGGTGTGGCAAGTATCAAGCTGAACGTTGTTCCGGGAAACCGTTATATTGACAGGGTTCGGTCAAATGCCCCGGCGCCGATTGATGATATTTTCAAACAGATTTACAAGCCTTTTCAGGATATCCAGCGTAAAGATCCTGCAAAACTTGATGATGCCATATGGCTGAAGAAAAATGTTCCTTTTTATAGCGAAGTGTTCATGGGACACCTCAGGTACGGAACTTTCGGGACAAATAATATCGAAAATCTGCATCCTGTAGTCCGTTACAATAATTGGATGACACGCAACCTGGTGTTGGCAGGCAATTTCAATATGACCAATGTTGATGAATTGTTTCAGCGCCTGGTGCAGTTCGGACAATATCCGGTTGAAACATCGGATACCGTTACTATTCTTGAAAAAATCGGTCATTTCCTCGACGAATCAAATGAGAACCTTTACCATCGTTTCAAAAAGGAAGGTTTTAATAAGCAGGAAAGTACTGAGCTCATCGCTAAAAATCTGGATATCAAAGATCTGCTTGCCGAGTCGTCAGAGCATTGGGATGGTGGTTATGCTATTGCCGGTATGATTGGTCATGGTGATGCTTTTATTTTACGCGATCCAAACGGGATACGTCCTGCTTTTTGGTACAAGGATGATGAAATTGTAGTTGCAGCCTCCGAGCGACCTGTGATCCAGACTACATTGAACGTTTTGTACGACGATGTTCATGAAGTTAAACCGGGTTATGCATTGATAATCCGCCGCGATGGAACTGTAACAGAGGAAATGATCAAACAACCGGCTCCAAGACGGTCGTGTTCGTTCGAACGGATTTATTTCAGCCGGGGAACTGATAAAGAGATTTATAATGAGCGGAAGCGTTTAGGAAGCGCTTTAACACAAAACATACTATCCGAAGTGGGTCACGATCTGCAAAATACTGTTTTCAGCTATATCCCTAACACAGCTGCTTCTGCATTTTACGGATTGGTGGAAGAGCTTAATAACGTTTGCGACCAGATTAAATCGGATAAAATTCTTCAGGCCGGACCGGCTATCACCCGCGAGCAATTGCAGGATATTTTTAAACTGAAACCAAGGATTGAGAAAGTAGCTGTAAAAGATATCAAATTACGGACTTTTATCACGCAGGACTCACAGCGTAACGATCTTGTGGCTCATGTTTATGATGTCACATACGGAACGGTGCGCAGAGGAATTGATAACCTGGTTGTTCTCGACGATTCAATTGTTCGCGGAACTACGCTGAAGCAGAGTATTATACGTATGCTCGACAGGCTTGGGCCAAAGAAGATTGTTATTGCTTCGTCAGCTCCTCAGATCCGATACCCGGATTGTTACGGAATTGATATGGCCAAAATCACTGATTTTATTGCTTTCACCGCAACGATTGAATTATTGAAAGAAAGTCATCAGAATGAGATTCTGAACGAAGTTTATAAAAAGTGTAAAGCCCAGGAAAAACTACCTAAAGAGCAGGTGGTGAACCATGTTAAAGAAATCTACGATCTATTCACGCCGCAGCAGATTTCGGCAAAAATTGCCCAACTGGTAACTCCTCCGGGCTGTAAAGCTGAAGTGGCAATTGTTTATCAAACCATCGAGGATTTGCACCAGGCCATACCCAATCATACCGGCGATTGGTATTTTACAGGCAAATATCCTACTCCGGGTGGCAATAAAGTGGTAAATAAATCATTTATCAATTTTATTGAAGGAAGGAACGAGAGGGCTTATTGAGTGAAGAGTGAAAAGTGAAAAGTGAAAAGTGAA
>CAZOXJ010000031.1:23960-27407 GCA_964583325.1 uncultured Lentimicrobiaceae bacterium | reverse complement strand
AGGATTTCGGTTTTCATAATTATCTTAAAAAAATTAGTAATTAAGGTTAAGTTGGAGAGTGTTAGCTTAACTTACACTATTTTAATTTATTAAAGGATTTACTCTCCACTAATGATTTCATTTGGGCTATCGCTACTTTATTTAATTGAATGAGTCGTTCATTTTGAGGTAGGTTTTGTTGAACAAGTAAAGCATTTATACTTTCCATATTGCTCAATACAACCAATTGTTCCAGAGTAGAAGAATCCCTAATATTTCCTTCATTGTCAGGAAAGCGTTCTCTCCATTGTTTTGCTGTCACACCAAATAAAGCCACATTCAGTAAGTCAGCTTCATTAGCGTATATAAAACTGATTTGTTGATTTGATAGTTCAGAAGGTATCAGGTTTTCTTTGATTGCATCCGTATGAATCTTGTAATTAATTTTAGACAGTGTACGTTGTAAGTTCCATTCAAGTTTGAGGTTGATGTTTTCTTCTTCCTTTAGACGCTGGAATTCTTTGATCAGAAAGAACTTGAATTCTGCACTTAACCATGTTGCAAACTCGAACGCTATATCTTTGTGTGCAAAAGTACCGCCGTAGCGCCCGGTTTTTGATACTATACCAATAGCGTTTGTGGTTTCAATCCATCTCTTAGGTGTGAGCGAAAAGCTGTTTGACCCAGCTAGATTTTTAATTCCATCGAATTCGATGGAATTAAAAATAGGGTTGTTGAACTTTTCCCAAAGACCAACAAACTCAATTGTGCTTCTATTTCGCATCCAGTTCTGTAAAATATAATCGCTTCTATCGTTATCCCGATGCCTTGCAATGTCCGTTAACGAAATAAAGTCCTGTTTGTTTTCCTTATAAAAAACAACATCAATACCCTGTACCTTAATTTTATTTACTCTAGCCATCAATAAAATATTTATTTTATAAACATATGGAAATCATACAATTATAATAATTTAACCTCCCGTTTAGACATAAATCAACTCTTCCTTTACGAATTCGAAATATCGGGGCTTAATTCCATTTCTGGAAACCAGATCAACTTTGATACCTAACAATTTTTCAAGTTCAAAGGCAAGCTCAATAAACTCCAGACCGACTGGTCTCGAAAAATCAACAAGTATATCAATATCGCTTTCCTCTTTTTGGTCGTTTCTTGAATAAGATCCAAATACCGCTAATTCAGTTAAACCAAACTCAGCTGATAACCGAGGTTTATTTTCCCTAAGTATATACTTTATTTCATCAAGAGTTTTCATTTTTTATCTCTTAAGATTATCAACGGTTCACCAATACAAAAGTAAGCAATTTTAAATCAGGGTCATTTCTCACTAATTCTCCCTCTCTCCCTCTCTCCCCTCTCCACTTGTCAGCCAAAACAACTCAACCCTCCTATTCCTCCTTCTTCGCCCTGAGCGTTTCCCATATAAAATACCCGCAAAGTACAGCCAGCATTAACAATGCGAGCGCCTCAGCGCTATGCGATTCGAACCACTCCCTGTTTACAAAGTTAACCCCGAAATTGGCCAAAATAGCACTGATAACACCCATTAAAGCACCACCGGCAATAAAACCTGAAGCGATAAGCGTACCTCTGTCGCGGCGTGCCTGGTTCAGTTTTTCGTCCTTGCTACGCTTGCCGACAAAATTGGCAATAATTCCACCTAATAAAAGGGGTGTATTCAGTTGCAAAGGAATAAACATTCCTAACGAGAATGCCAGTGCAGGAACGCCAATCATAGTTAGTATCAGCGATAAAAATGCTCCGGCGGCATACAACATCCAGGGCGCCGGCTGACCACTCATCATAGGCTGAATTACTGCTGCCATTGCATTGGCTTGAGGAGCAACCATGGCATTTTCGCCTGTGAAACCGTATGTTTTGTTTAAAACCATAATTACTCCGCCAACCGTTATGGCTGAAACAAACGTTCCAAGGAATTTCCATGATTGCTGCTTGTATGGCGAAGTCCCCATCCAATACCCTATTTTAAGGTCGGTAATAAAACCACCGGCCATAGAAAGTGCTGTACAAACTACCCCGCCGATGATTAATGCTGCAACCATTCCTGACTCGCCTTTTAATCCAACCGAAACCAGGACGAGGGATGAAATAATAAGCGTCATCAATGTCATTCCGCTAACCGGGTTAGTTCCAACGATAGCAATAGCATTGGCAGCAACTGTAGTAAACAGGAAAGCAATCACCATTACAATTCCTAATCCGACCAAAGCATGAGTAAGATTGTGAACCACGCCAAACTGGAAGAAAATAAAGATAACAATGGCCGTAAGTATAATACCGCCGGCGATAATAGCCATAGGTAGATCGCGCTGTGTGCGGAGGTTGGTTTTTACACCTTCGTGTTTCCCGAAAATTTCCTTGCCTGCCAGCCCAACAGCCGATTTTATAATATTGCTGGAACGGATAATTCCGATAATACCAGCCATAGCAATTCCGCCAATCCCAATCGGGCGGACGTATGCAGCGAAAATCTGCTCAGCAGTCATATTACCAATGAGTGCAGTTATATTGGTACCAACGGCAAGGGTTTGTCCGTCAGCAAAATAGTTGATAACCGGAATAATTACATACCAGCCTACAAATGATCCTGCAGCAATAATGGCAGCATATTTCAAGCCTATGATATACCCCAAACCCACAACGGCGGCACCCACATTCAGTTTGAAAACAATTTTGGCTTTATCGGCAAGTGCTTGTCCGATTGGAATAACGCGGGTTGTAAAAACTTCGGCCCACAAGCCGAAAGTGGCAATTGTGAAATCATAAATACCGCCGATTAATCCTGCCACAAGCAGCAATCGGGCCTGGTTTCCTCCCTTTGCTCCCGACACAAGAACTTCAGTTGTAGCTGTAGCTTCCGGGAAAGGATATTTGCCATGCATTTCGGCAACAAAATATTTGCGGAAAGGGATCAGGAACAAAATTCCAAGGAAACCACCGAGCAACGACGACATAAAAATCTGGTAAAACTGTACCTGAAGGTTCAGGATATAAAGCGCAGGCAGTGTGAAAATAGCACCAGCCACAATAACCCCTGAACTGGCGCCAATGGACTGAATAATCACATTTTCGCCCAATGCGCCTTTACGCTTGAAAACAGTTGAAAGACCAACAGCAATAATTGCTATAGGAATGGCAGCTTCGAAAACCTGCCCGATTTTAAGTCCCAGGTAAGCAGCCGCAGCAGAAAATACAGCAGCCATAATAATCCCCCAGATCACACTCCAGGTGTTTACTTCGGGATACACTTTGTGCGGCGACATGATAGGGTCGTAGGTTTCGCCCGGTTTCAGTTCGGTGTAGGCATTTTCGGGAAGGCCTTTGATGGGGTCGTGTTCGTTGCTTTGCATAGTGTCTGTTTTATTTCAGAAGTCAAATTTAATTAAAATATGTTCGGTACGTAAAACCAAATGCGGGTTCAGGAAC
>CAZOXJ010000031.1:21078-23860 GCA_964583325.1 uncultured Lentimicrobiaceae bacterium | reverse complement strand
AAGGGCGCAAAAGGCATAACCGGAAGAAAATAACTCTCTGTTGTATTATATTCATCCGCTTTTAACGAATAAGCAAAGCGCTCAACAAAGGCGCTGTCTGTTTCGTTTAGCCCTGTATAAGCAGGAGCAGAAATATTATAATTCGGAAAATCCTCTAAACGGGATTTAATATATTCCTCTTCCCCGTTATCCCTAATTATGCGTCTGAATTTGTTTGCATAAAGGCTGTATGATCTAATAACAACATTTCCTTTAGCCTTTTTATCCGGTGACCAGTCAAGTGTAACTTCGGTTTGTGATTCATATCGCTCAGTCCGAAGCAAAGGAAGCCATTGTTCGTGTGGATGATTTGAAATCAGAAAACCTTCGCCATTCAAACAAAACTCAGGCAAAGTGTTAAATGCAATATCACGGTCAGAAGCATCCAGCAGGTAAAAGCACGTATCACTGAATACGGCCGCAACAAGGAAATTAATCCTGTTGTGACGTGGATCGGTTTTCGAGGGCGGCGCTTCCCTGATGGTTGTCAGCAATACAGGATGACAATCAAATCCGGCCGACTGTAGTGCTGCAAGCAGCAAAATATTAATATCGCCGGTATTCCCGGTTTTACTTGTCCATGTTTCGACCGGATCGGAACCATAAATACCCATTAGTCCGTTGCATTTCACATTTTGGCGCACAAATTCATAAACGGTTCTCAGGCTATCCTCAAAATTGTGGCAATCCTTTGCCGCAATTCCCAATTCAGTATTCAGTATTTTACTCCTGTAAATGAGCCGGCCTAACCGAGGATGCTTATTGAGGTCATTCGAAATATCTGACCATGTCATGGGTCCTTCGCTGTAGCCCCATATTGAATTTTGATTAAACGCAATATACACCGGCTCTACTTTCGAAACCTGGTCGTGGGGACGCAAAACAAAAGATTCGAGCAATTGGTAGGATGGTGCATTTTCAACTACAAAACGGTTTATAACATAACCTGCCTGCTTATCATCGAGTTGCGAAGGGTCCATTATAGTATTCACGGTAAATGGCAAATATTCGGTATAGTAGTAATTGTAAGATTCTTTTTTATGCAGCACGGTTTTGTATTCGCTCCAGCCACAGGGAATTTCGCTTTGGAAATACCATGGTTCCAGGTTCATCGACCTGTGCGCCGAAAGCTTATAAAAAATATCGATTACGGATCCTACTTTAACGTTAGGCAGCGTTAAGGTATATCTTAAGTTACTTTTATCGATTTTTGTGATAAGATAATTTTTCGCAGTAATTTTTTCCATTACAACCTTATCGTCTACAAGATTATAAACCATTGCCCTGCTAATTTCTAATTCACTGATTTTATGGTTGAATTCAATTTCAAAATTGCCATATGAAAAGCCTTCACTGGTCAGCACTTTAATCCTTCGTTGAATACTTACCGATGAATATGGTTCCTGAATATTATTTACTACCCCGCATTTTTCAGCAATCAGCATGGCCGGTGCTCCAGGTTCAAAGGCACAATCCTGCATAAGGAGTTCTTCCCTGGTTACATCTCCAAAGGAGTAATTGATATACTGACAATACGAATCAAGCAGGCCAAAGAAAATGAATAGGAACAGGAAAACTGATTTCATAAAAAAGATTTACAGCAATAGTACACAAATATCTTTCGTTGGATTGAACTTTGATTTTTTATCCTTTAAAATGTGATTGTATCATACAATCAGTACCTCAGTTCTTTCCCTTTTACTACTGCCGGAACTCCTTTTTCCATCCAAAGTGGCAAAGGCGCATCTTTCAGGTAATAATCGAAGAATTGGTCCATACGTATGCTAAGGTCGTGGCGGTTGGGAAATTTGGTAAGGTTGTGCTCGTCGCCGTTATAATTGAGCAACCATGCCGGTTTGCCTAAACGCCGCATGGCTGTTATAAGCTCAAGTCCCTGGTAGTAGGGCACTGCGCCATCATTGTCGTTGCTCATAATCAGCAAAGGAGTTGTGATGCGGTCGACAAAAAATATGGGTGAATTCTCTAAATACAAGTCACGGTTTTCCCAGAGATTGGCTCCTAAACGACTCTGCCCCTGTTCATACTGAAACTGCCGTACCATTCCGCTTTCCCAACGGATTCCGCCATAAGCGGAAGTCATATTGCTAACCGGAGCGCCTGCCATGGCAGCTTTGAAAAGACCAGTCTGGGTAACCAGATAAGCAACCTGGTATCCGCCCCAGCTTTGTCCCTGAATGCCCATGCGATCGGCATCCACGTAGGGAAGTTTTGTCATTGCCATCGTTCCGCTAATAATATCGTCATACGCTGAGCGGCCGGGCTGGCCGGTACGGTAGTTAATATCAGGAACAAATACAATGTAGCCGTTGCTGTTGTAATACGTAAAATTCACAATCGAACGCGATGGCGATGGAATATAATGCGAATTGAGTTCATGCGAGTATTTTTCGTAGAAATACACGATCATAGGGTACTTTTTTGCCGGATCGAAATTCTCAGGCTTATAAAGCAATCCGCGGAGATCGCCGCCATCAAAGGATTTCCATTTTACATGTTCAACAGTTCCCCACAGATACAGGCTTTGCTGAGGATTGGTGACGGAAAGTTTTTTAATGCCGGTAAATTCCAAAGTGCTGGTATATAAATCAGGATACTCAACATAGGTTGCACGCTGCCACAGAATCTGCCGCGAATTTTTGGCTTTTATTGGTCTGATGTATTCATTGTCCGACAGGATGAATGTATTCAATTTTCCAGGCTCGCTTGCTAACAGGCTGGCAAA
>CAZOXJ010000031.1:0-20978 GCA_964583325.1 uncultured Lentimicrobiaceae bacterium | reverse complement strand
AGGCAGAATTTCTTTCCAGTAGCAACCTGCAAAGTATTCCATGTACTGTCAGAATTTTCATAATACAGCAGGTATTTCCCGGCAGGCGAAAGTTCGGCTGTGGCCGGATGTTTCTCCAGCAGAATTTTTCTCTTTCCGGTTTTGGTGTCGATAAGGTAAATATCGCGATAGGAAGTGCCTTCACGGGCGTATAAAAGTTCGTAGGGTATACCGGTAGTACCAAGCGCAAAATCAGCATCCCCTTTGCGGAAAGTACGAACCTGGTCAATCAATGTATCTGCAAGCTGAACAATTCGTTTATCTTCAATGCGATACAAAGCCTGGTATGTCTTTTTCAGATCGTCATCCAGGCGTTTAAGCTGCTGCGATTGCAGGCGGGTATCGTTCCACGACCAAACATCGACTTTCACTTTTTCTTCTTCAAGCAACGTATCTTTCGATTCGGGATGTTTTTTCGGTGCTGTTCCAAAATACAGTTTGCTGCCATCGTCGGAATAACTCAGGCTGCCGTTTTCCGAAACTTCCCATCCCGAAGGAATCGCACTGGATGCGGTATCAGCAACTAGAATGGTTTTATCCGATTTTTCATCCCAAAGGTAAAGGCCGTAGCGCTTCACTTTTGCCGTATCGGAAGTATAGAGAAATGCGATTGATTTTCCGTCGTTGGCGGCAACTACTTTTTTAGCAAATCCTGGTTTTTCAAAAATTTTATTCAGCTTTAATGAGCGGGTATCGAAAATATTTACTGCAATTGAATCGATACTGTCTTTTTTCAGTGTGATGAATGTGAGCAGATTGCCGTTTTTAGAGAAAGCCGTTTCGGTCACATTTTCCGATTCATATTTTTGATTTGAAACCGGATTGAGCAAAGTTAGATTTGCCGTTTCAATATCGGCGAAAGCACCTTTTTTCTTCTTTTTATCCTTTTCCTTCGCTTTTACAGGTACTTCTTTGAGCTTTTCGGCAAGTGTATCGGGCGTTGATTTCTGAATGGTATCGGTGTTTTCCTTAGTTTTATCTTTTTCTTTTGGTTTCTCGTAAAGCCATGCTACCCATGCACCACCTTCTTTTGAGATCTGAAATGATTTTAAATCCGCAAAACGCAATATTGAATCTTTTTCCAGCAGCAGAATTCCCAGCGAATCTTTGGGAAGTTCATCTTTTTTCTTCTTAGCCAGTTTCAGTTTTCGGATGGTATCAGCGGGCTGTGCAATCCGGAAAGCAAGTAAATCGCTTGTTGACGAAAACACAGCGCTTTGTCCGCGGTAAAGCGAATCGTGGCTTCCTGAAACAAGGTTATGCCAATGCAGCCATCCGTCGCCTTTAAGCGGACTTATTTCGTACGAAACATATTTACCATTGTCGGAAATCTGCTGCTTGTCCAGTTTTTTCCAGGCATTGTATACATCATGTGTAAGTGGCTTTTTAACAGGGGTTTGGGCAAAACACAATGCGCCTTGCATCATTAAAATAAATGCTAAAAAAAGTATGTTCTTGTTCATAGACTGGATAGTTGTGGCGAAATTTGAGTGCAAGATAAATGAAATATTGAAAAGTGAACCCTGCAAATCTGCCAAATCAGGGATTCATCCGTTCAAAGGACTAAATCCGGATGATTGGTCAGGATAAATTAAGCTATAGAAATTCGAAAATGTTGATTATTATGATCGCAATTAAGACAGTTACTAATACTATGGCTAAAAAATATAGCGTTGCTAAAAAAGATCTTTTAATTACCCAGAATGTGTTCCTGGTATTAAAAAACTGAACAAATGCCCATAAAAGACAAATAATCTGCAGAACAGTGAAAATATTTGAACTTACTTCTCCTGCTATGATGCCAAAATAAATAAAAGGCAGAAGAGCGATTGCAATTATAAATGCCTGTCCCCGCAGGAAAGCATTTATTACCAGGTGTTCGATATAGTTATAGCCACTTTTGCGGAATGCAAGCCAGGATGCTGCAGCATAAAAAGGAAGTAACAGAAGCTGTAATAAAGCAAAATGCGAATCGATAAAATCACGAATTACACCTGCCAGGGGATTTTCGGATCCTTGTGTTGCTTCTAACTGCAGGTCCATTCCGAAGTTTTTGATGCTGATTTTATTTTCAGCTGCCGTAATCAGATCAATATGAAGATAATGATTTAAAAGCGCATAAATAGTAGCCAGAATAATCACGAGCGATACCGGCTTAAAGTGCTTTAACCGCTTGCCCTCCAGGTATTCCCTGATGGTATGGCCGGGTCTGGTAAAAAGCTGGATAATGGTGTAAAATATCCCTTTATCGATATGCAGTAACCCGTGCTGTATATCATGCCATATGGAATGATAATCCAGCCGATGAGTTTTTGCCGACTGCCCGCAGTTATGGCAAAAATTCCCTTTGAAGCTGGAATTGCAGTTTTTACAAATGGTTGTCATACTTTGTGCTTAATAGAATCAAGAAAGGTAACCATTGTTTGATATGCACAAATATACAAATCAGCCGGTTAACAAAACAAAAACAAACCAGATGAATGCAAATCAATCAAAGGGGATAAATGGAAATGCAAAAATTTCCGGATTTATGTCTGAATATAAAATCGGATTTACGTCTTTTTACCTAATTTTCCGTCATACTATCAAACGAATACACTGCCACGTATGGAAACGCCTGAAAGGAAACCTACCCTACCGGAAATTATCAGTCAATTGGAGCTCCTGATTGATAATCAGCAGGATAAGCTCGTTCATCACGCTTATTTCCGCCTCGGAAACAAGGCCGATGCCGAAGATGTGGTTCAGGATGCTTTTGTGAAGATTTTCAATGAGTTGAAACAGGGGAAAGCCATACTCAACCTGGCTGCTTATTCGTTTCGCCTGGTTAAAAATGCCTGCATCGACAGGCTCAGGAATGGAAGCCGGTTTACCCGTGTTCCTCTGGAATCTGTTCCAGGTAATAAAGCCCAAGCTTACGAATCAAGGGAAGTAGAGCTGATCAGGCACGAAGAATACATACGGATCAATGCTTTACTGGATTCAATACCCGTTGAGCAATCGGAAATCGTACGGTTCCGGTTTGTTGACGGGCTTCATTTCCAGCAGATTGCCGATATTCTTGATCTGCCTTTAACCACAGTTAAATCGAGGTTTTCTTACGGAATCGAAAAAATTAAAACACAATTCTTTAACCAAAAGGAGGTTTGCCATGCAGAAAAATAATCTGACCGATAAAATTGCTGATCTTTTTGATGAAACGCTCAGCACTCATGATAAAGAACAGATAGCCAGGGAAATAAATGAAACCCCTGAAACGGCTGATGATCTTGAATTCATCAACCAGGCTGCCGCGGCATTGACACCAACTTCAGAAATCAAAGCAGGTAAAAACTTAAAAATTAACGTAATGAAACAGATTCATGAATCACCAGAAACTACCGGCAGTAAACGTGGCCGAATAATTCCACTTCTTAATCCTTCATGGAAAAAAATAGCAAGCATAGCTGCCGTATTGCTGGTTACACTTGCAATAGTTCCAATTTTCGGCCCAAGGCTTTTCAATTCAAATGCCAAAGCCATGACATTGCTCAGCAATTCGATTGAAGCTATTCTCAATATTAAAACCATGTTTATCAGTTTCCAGGTTCGTTCGGTGCCGGGCGATAACCTCGACCTGATAGACACAAAGGGTGATTTTATTGAGTATAAACTCTGGAAACAATACACCCCGACCGAAAAATGGCGCATCGAAAAACCCGGAATGGCTGTTGCCATGGATGGACAAAAACAATACAGGTTTATGGAGAAAACAGGGGTAGGTCTTGTAGGAAGTCCTGATGCAGCATTTGTTGACTGGATGAAAATACTGCTCGATCCCGAAAAAATACTGCAGGAAGAAAAGGCTTTCGCCGGCAAATACAAAGCAAAATATGATATCACTTATAGCGACAGCGAAACCATTCTGACTGTTAAAGCGAAAGCTCTGGGTGATTTTAAAAACACATTTAGTCTCAACCACTCCATTCCTGAATCGGACAACCGCCGGGTGTATAGTTTTGATAAACAAAGCGGAAGGTTAAAATCACTCGAAGTATATGTTATCGAAAATAAAATTGAAGTCCTGGTACTGAAAATCAACAAGATAGTTTACGATGAAGCAGTTGCTGCCGAAACATTCAGTATTACCCTACCTGAAAACACAAAATGGGTCGAACTGAAGGAAATTCAGCCAAAAGCAGAAAATACAACTTCAGCCGCTACGGCAGATGAAGCAGCAAAAATGTGGTGGAATGCCTTATCGGAGAGCGACTGGGCAACCGTTTATAAACTGGATCCGTCCTTTGAGCACTCTTCGAACCTTGCAGAAATGAAACTCGAATATGGCGGATTGCAAATTATGTCAATCGGAAGTTCTTTTAAATCAGGACAGTATGCAGGCGTTTATGTTCCTTACGAAGTAAAATTAAAATCGGGAGAGGTTCAAAAGCACAACCTGGCTTTAAGAAATGATAATCCGCAAAAGGCATGGATTGTTGATGGTGGATATTAGAACAGTTTTAAATCAAACAAAAAACCCATCAACCCGAATGACAGTTGATGGGTTTTCTGAATTAAACTTCCTTTGCAAATGATTACTCTGATTTGATAAACTTAACAGAACCTGTGCGGTCACTTCCTGTAAGACGCAGGTAATAAATCCCCGGTTTTAAATCACTTACAGTAATGTTGTAACCACTATTCAATTGATTTCCATCGGTTTTCAGGGTTTCAACAACTGCTCCTGCAGATGAAATGATAGAAATAGTCACCTCGCTTTTTAAGAATTCTGCAGTTTTAACCTGTATATAATCCGTTGACGGATTTGGATAAACGTTCAGATTCGCGGTGAAGATATTTTCATCAGTGCTGGTGGTTTTGTTTGTAGCAATGTTAGAAGTTGAACTGCCATAGCCTGATTTTAGTCCTTCGGGATTGCAGTTGTTGGGATTGATAACTTCAATCATATAATAAATGAAACCGGGTTGTGCATTAAAATCAGTGTAGGAAGTAAAATTACCCGAAACCGTATTGATTAGCTCCATATTTCCACGGTCGTTTCCCCGGTAAATATTATAAGAAGTAACAGGAAAACCAAGATACGGGCTCCAGTTCAGGTTCCAGCTGCTTCCAACTCCCTGGTTAATTGATAGGTGTATTGTCTGATGAACTAAACCTGATCCGTAAATATTTCCGTCAGAATCCCTGAAAGTTAATTTGTAGCGTGTAGCTTTTTCTCGCGGATTTGAACTTAAATCAATAAAAGTTGACAGAGCGTTTGCCGGAATACTGCCTGCTTCCTCATACACATTTGCTGCATTGGTTTCTTTAAGTATTACATATTCTGAAACCAGTTCACTTTCCACTTTATTCCAGATAACTATATTTTTCCCCGAAATTGAATCGACACTTACTGCACAAATCTGCAGGTCGGGAATATCAATAAGTTTAAAAACCGATGGACTTGTGGCGTTTATATATGGAAGAAAATAATCCGAAACCCTGATAAGGCACGAATCCGATTCCACCACCGGAGTAATCCACTGTATGCTGTTCTGTTGTTCCAGGTAATAGTAATAAACTCCAATATTGTTCCAGATTTGTCCGTTGTCGGTAGAATAATCAACTGAAAAATAGGACCAATCAGGAACTTCACCTGAGAAAGTCCAGGAAATTGTATACGTTGAATCAATATCCCACAATTCTCCTCCAACCGGGTTAATCATTGTAATAACCGGTGCCTCTACAATCCTGAAAACCTCGCTCAGGGTATAGGATGACGGATCATTGCTGTCAACCAGCTTAAGAATTCCGGTTTCTGTTGCAATTAATGGTGCTGTAACTGTAACACTGGTTTGGTTTGAAGGGATGTTTTCTACAATAGTCTGAAAGGTCAGCCCGTTGTCAAGAGATATTTCCACATCCGCTTCGGTTGGCTCAAAAGTGTTCCACGTAATATCAAATGGCTGCCCGGTATAAAACTGGCTCCCTACACCATAAAGGAAAAAAGGAGGGACTACAAACGAGAAATCGGCGTCACTTATATCGCTTGCTGCGAAAAAGGCAGGATCGGATATTTTAATACGGGCAGAAGTTGTGTTAATAATAGGCATCTGTAACTGAGCAGTACCTCCTGTAGGAGAACTTTCGCTGTAACCTAAGTTTTGCCAGGAAAAGCCTCCATCTGTGGAATAATCTATGATTACGTAATAGGAAATATTGCTGCCACTCCAGCTTATGCTGTTGTTTTCACCATAATTCCATATTTCGCCTCCATTTGGACTTACAACCGTAATCTGTGGCAAGGATCGTATCGAGAAAGGCAAGCTCACATTAAAAATGGAAGGATCGTTGGAAGCTGAGAGTTTGATGAGGCAGGAGTCGGAATTAATTTCAGGTGCTGCAAAAGTATAGCTTGAAGAAGTGATTCCTGAAGCCAGAAGCGTCCAGGATAACCCGTTGTCAGCTGATAATTCAACGCTTACCGGGTTGCTAACCGATGAATACCATTGTACAAGCACATCGGAGCCCTGGTAAAAAACCTGTCCGCTGTAAGGCGAATAAAAACTAAAAGCAGGATTAGAAACTGAAAATGTGGCATCGCTTACATCGAAATCAAAAGGGTTAAAATAATCCGAAATTCTTATTAAGGCCTGATCGGTCACATTAAAGTTACTTGTTATGAATCCGGTTTGGTTAAAACCAGGTACACCTTCAATATATGTTAAAATAAACCAGTTTAAGCCATTGTCTCCTGAATACTCTATGGTAAAATAATATAATTGGCCGGGGTTATTCCAGGATATAGATACAGGATATCCGTTAACCCAGTTCTCGCCTCCATTTGGCGTTAAAAGCTGAACCTGGGAGTTTGCCGAAGAAAGCATTCCAATTATAAGAGCAAAGCTCAGGATGAATTTGCGTAGTATTATTGTTTTCATGGTTTTCGAATTTAAACATTGATAATTGTTAAAACAGGAAAGCTCGATTTTTGTTTAATGATTGTATAAAATAGTTAAACATTTGTCTTGATTCCTTATACTCTTTTCAAAAAATTTGTTTTTCCCCAGCCAGGTGATATGTTTGCAAATTAATTCCTGTGGCACAGTTACTGGCAGTAATTTGTACTTTTGTCCACATCATGACTTTAACCGAATCTCTTCTCCACTGGTACTCTCAAAATAAACGCTCCCTCCCCTGGCGCGAAACCCGCGAGCCCTACAAAATATGGCTTTCGGAAGTTATTCTGCAGCAAACACGGGTTGCCCAGGGAACGGATTATTACCATCGGTTTCTGGTAGCGTTTCCTGATGTTCAAAGTCTGGCTGATGCTGCCGAGCAGGATGTTTTAAAACTCTGGCAAGGACTTGGTTATTATTCAAGGGCCCGAAATATGCATCATACTGCTAAGGAGGTTGTTGAAAAACACAAAGGCATTTTCCCGCAAACGGCTGAGGGTTTAAAAAAACTCAAAGGCATCGGGGATTATACTGCAGCTGCCATTGCATCCATCTGTTTTAACGAATCAGAGGCAGTGCTTGACGGAAATGTTGCCCGTGTTATCAGCCGCGTTTATGCCATCGATACTCCCGTTGATTCGAACGAAGGCAAAAAAACCATCACCGACCTCTCAAACAGCCTTCTTGATACCAATCATCCCGGCACATTTAACCAGGCTGTAATGGAACTCGGGGCTTTGGTTTGCACTCCTAAAAGTCCGGCTTGCAATGCTTGTCCTATAGCTTTCGCTTGTGAAGCACTGAAAATAAAGCAGATTGAAAACTTTCCTGTTAAAACACCTAAAAAAATACCTGCAATCCGTCACCTGAACTACCTGGTGATCAGCTTCAAAAAGGAAAAAGAGGAATTTATTCTGATGCGAAAACGGACCGGAAACGATATCTGGAAAAACATGTACGATTTTCCCTGTATAGAATCCGTGGATGCTTCAGATACTGATGATGTGCTTGAAAGTTGCGTGAAATCAGGGTTTTTCGGAGGATTTCCATTTGCGGTAAAGCATGTTTCCGACGAATATATCCATCAGCTTTCGCACCGCCGGTTGCTGGCAAGGTTTATCCGTATTGATGTGAAGGGAGTGCCGCAATTATCAGAAAGTATTTTAGCGGTAAGAAAAGATCGTATCGCTGAGCTTCCTTTGCCAAGGCTTATCGACAGGTACCTGGCAACTTTACTATAATCTGGATTCAGGGGTGAAAACGAAAATAGTTATAACATTTTTCGTTTTGAAACGAGAAATGTTAAGTTTTACACATTAACAGGCAAATGATACACCACTCCGGTTAAAGTTTTAATGGCGACCTGCACTGAAACAAACAAAAATCCAATTGTTTCCGGACCTAATTTTATCAACACAGCAGACTTTCCATTTATTTTGAATTACATTTGTGAGAATAAATAACAATAATTCTACAATCCAATCATTATGGCACGAGGAGTAAACAAAGTAATTCTGGTAGGTAACCTGGGGAAAGATCCCGAAGTACAAACATTCGACACATACAAAAAAGCAGCGTTTTCGCTGGCTACTACCGAGCATTCGCGCGACAGGGAAGGCAATGAACTTCAACATACAGAATGGCACAACATTGTAATGTGGCGCGGGCTGGCCGAAATAGCCGAACAATTCCTTCACAAAGGCAGCCAGGTTTATATCGAAGGTAAAATACGCACCCGCTCATTCGACGGCAAAGACGGACAGAAGAAATATATTACTGAAATACAGGCCGATAACCTTGTGCTGCTTGGTGGCCGTAAAGAAGGTGGTGATAATTTTTCGCAGCCACAATCCTCCACCACAGCGCCTTCAGCCCATCCTGCTCAGCCGGTTGTTCCACCAATTACCGAACCAATGGCACAACAAAACGATCACGACGATCTGCCATTTTAAAAAATTAAACAGGTTTATCAGACGGGCGGACTATGTTCGCTCGTTTGTTTTTCAGCTTTTACTATCTTTGCACCTATAAATCAATTACTTTACACCGTGGCCGACCCACTTCCTGATGCGTTTTACGCATTCATAATATTATCATTAAACAACACTGATCTGGCTTCCTCAGCCGGTTTAATCGCAGGATTTCTATCCGTTTTGGTTTTATTGTTTTGCTCAGCAGCAGCATCCAGCTCCGAGACAGCTTTTTTTTCGCTGTCGCCTTCTCAGCTCAATACAATCCGTAATTCAAAATCACATTCAAGTAAACGGATAATCACTTTACTCGAAACGCCAAAACGTTTGCTTGCTACCATACTGATTGCCAACAACCTGGTAAATGTAGGCATTGTTATTATTTCATCTTTCCTTGTTAACAATTACCTCGATTTTTCGGCTAATCCGCTTCTTGGATTTTTTTTCCAGATAGTTATTATTACTTCCGTGCTACTTCTGCTTGGCGAAATACTACCAAAAGTTTTAGCCACACGCAGCCCGGTAAAAGTAGCCACGTTAATGTCGGCGCCACTCTCAATTGTGCAACGGATTTTATATCCTTTCAGCAAACTGCTGGTAAATTCCACCCAGTTTATTGATAAGCGGCAGGCATATAAAAACCACAACATTACACTTGACGACATTTCCAATGCCATCGATATTACTGCCGACGGAAAAGTAGATTCCGAAGACCGCAAGATCATGAAAAGCATTACCCGCTTTGGCGATATCAACGCACGCGAAATCATGAGCCCGAGGGTCGATCTTACCACTATCGACAATTCAATGCCCTTCCGCAAAGTTCAAAGTATCATTATTGAATCGGGTTACTCGCGCATACCGGTTTACAACGATACTCCCGATACAATTACCGGTATTTTATACATCAAGGATTTGCTTCCGTATTTATCAGAGGATGATAACTTCGATTGGGAAAAACTGGTGCGGCAGCCTTTTTTCGTTCCCGAAAACAAACCTATCAACGACCTGATGCAGGAATTTCAGGAGAAAAAAATACATATGGCTGTTGTAGTGGATGAGTATGGCGGAACATCGGGTATTATTACCCTGGAGGATATTATTGAAGAAATTGTCGGCGAAATAAACGACGAATTTGATATTGAATCTGAAAACACGTTCTTTTCCCGGATCGACGAACACAACTATGTTTTCGAAGGAAAAACCACTATCAATGATATGTGCAGGGTTCTGGGCATCGACGACCGTATATTCGACGATGCAAAAGGCGAAAGCGAATCCCTAGCCGGACTTATACTTGAACTTGCCGGAAAAATGCCCGCAACAGCTGAAACTTTCTCGTTTGGCGAATATGCTTTTCGTATTGAAGCCGCTGACAAGCGCAGGATAAAGAAAGTAAAAATCACAATCCCAACACCTGTAGATCAGGAGTAAGGCACTGAAATATTCAGCATCCGGGAGGCTTGAACAGGTCTCCCTTATTGCCCGAAACAAAGCTATAACAGGCAATAAACGACTGCAATCATCGTTTTATTCCGTATAAAATTTCTCAAATGCATTTCCCGAAAATATCGTCATTTCTTCAAAAATCAGCTGGATCAACTTCCATAATCCGCGTGTTTTTAATCGTTACAAGCGGAGTTCTGCTTTTTTTCTCGTCCTGTAACAACGAATATACGCCCAAACCCCGCGGTTATTTTCGTATTGCAATGCCCGAAAAGAAATACATTCTGCTCGATTCCGTTTTTCCTTACCGGTTTGAATATCCTGCTTATGCCGTAATCACCAATGATCCGGTATCACCGGAAGAAATTAACTGGATAAATATTGAAATGCCTGCTTTTCACGGACGTATTCATATCAGCTATAAGACTTTAACAGACAAAAACAGCCTGATCACCTATACGGAAGATGCCCGCACCCTGGCGCTTAAACATATGCCAAAAGCCAGTGGAATAAGGCAAATTGCCATTTCGGACCCCAGCCGTAACTTATATGGATTGGTTTATGAAATTAACGGCATGAGCGCTGCGTCCCCTTACCAGTTTTACCTGACTGACAGTACCAGGCATTTTTTACGCGGATCACTCTATTTCGACGCCATCCCAAATAACGATTCACTTGCTCCGGTTATCGAATATGTAAAAACCGATATCCAGCATCTGTTCGAAACCATTACCTGGAAATAAAATCAATAATCGTTTTCTGAATAATTTATTTCCCATCATTCGCTGAATGTTTGAATGAGTAATCTTATGATTACTTTTGGATTTCCAAAAACCGGCAAATCCAATGAAAAGATCACTTTTATTCTTCCTGCTTTTTAGTCTGCCAGTATTGCTTGTGGCGCAACAGACCGTTTATTCGCGAGTAAAAATTTATACAGGTTCAAAAACTCCCGCTCAGCTTTTTGCCACAGGCATTGAAATAACTGAGGCTGATAAAAAAGGCGAATGGTTTATGGCAGAAATTCCTGCCGCAGAAATCAATAATCTCACGTCATCCGGGTATCGTTGCGAAGTGCTCATTCCTGATATGGCTGAATACTATACAGGCAGATTTTTGGATAAAGCTCCTTTAGATAACGCCGATATCCGGTTGAGTGAATCCTGGCCTGAACCGGCAAATTTTTCGCTGGGATCATGCGGTGGCTTCAGTACCGTTGATGAAATGACTGCACAACTCGACCTGATGCGATCCCTTTATCCTTCGCTGATTTCAATAAAAACGGCATTAAGCGATTCCATTTCAACCATCGAAGGACGCACTGTGTATTATGTTCGCATCAGCGACAATCCCGATGCGAACGAAACAGAACCTGAAGTGCTTTATACCGGTATGCATCACGCCCGCGAACCTATCGGAATGCAGCACCTGATCTATTATATGTGGTATCTTCTCGAAAACTATAACAGCGATCCATCCATAAAACACCTGGTTGATAATACCGAAATGTATTTTGTTCCGGTTTTTAATGTGGATGGATATTCGTACAATATCACTACTAATCCGGCAGGTGGCGGAAGCTGGCGTAAGAACCGCCGCTATAATGGGATTAACACCCAGGGAAATCCAACTTATGGTATTGATATCAACAGGAATTACGGATATATGTGGGGTTTCGACGACACAGGATCGTCCCCGAATCCTTCATCGGATACGTACCGCGGAACAGTGCCCTTTTCGGAGCCCGAAACCCGTATGATGAAATATTTCTGCGAAAGCCATAATTTCCTTATCGCGTTAAACTATCATTCATTTTCTAACCTTTTGCTTTCGCCCTGGGGTTGGACAGAGGAGCAATGTGCCGACAGCACTGTATTTGACACTTATTCTTACTTGCTCACTAAAGAAAACGGGTATATTTACGGTCCGGGTTCTACAACCATTTATCCTACCAACGGCGGCTCCGACGACTGGATGTACGGCGAGCAGCTAACAAAACCGGCAATTCTGAGTTATACCCCCGAAGTTGGGACTGGCACCGATGGTTTCTGGCCTGTTCAGCAACGTATTTTGCCCTTAATTCAGCAGAATATGTTCGCAAGTATAACTGCAGCCCGCCTTACGCTGAACTATGGCACAATTACCGATTTAAGTACTGTGTTTATGCATGAATACAGCGGATATCTGCCATTTAAAGTGAAACGCCTTGGGATGCAGGAAGGAAGTTTTACAGTATCCATAATCCCGATAGGAAATGCAATTTCGGAAATTGGCGGTCCTGAAACACTTGACGGAATAACTCTGCTCGGTGAACAGGCTGATTCAATTCCCTATCAACTCAGTCTTTTTCTGCAGGATGGTGATACAATACAGTATATACTCCAGCTCAATAACGGTTCATTTGTAACTTCGGATACGGTAACCCGCATTTATGGGTATCCTCTCACAGTTTTTAACGATAATTTCGAGAATAGCCTGCAATGGACCGGCTCGTGGGCGCTTACACCAGATCAGTACTTCTCGCCGCCCTCCTCCATGACCGATTCACCTTCCGGTAACTACTTATCAGGAAGTACCAAAACCATAACGATGGCCGAAGAAGTTTATTTACCCGACGAACTGATGGCAACAGTTGAGTTCAGGGCTAAATGGACTCTTGAAGATGATTACGATTATGTACAACTTAGTATTTCGACTAACGACGGGGCAAGCTGGACGCCTTTGAACGGGAAATTCACAAATCCGGGATCCGTTAATCAGGTTCAGGGCAGCCCGCTTTACGATGGGAAAAAAGGCGACTGGGTGCGCGAAAATATTTCACTCAATGACTACATGGGTGAAAACATCAAGCTACGTTTCAGGTTAAAAACAGACAGCAATACCGAATTTGACGGGTTTTATTTCGACGATTTTAAAATCAGCACATTGATTGATTTCACTTCCATAGAAGAAAGTCAATCAGAACAGGCTTTTCTAGGCAATCCTTTCCCAAATCCGGCTGATAAATCGTTCAAAATAAGCTACTCTATCCCACAAAAACCATCAAAAGGCATGGAACTGATTATTACTTCCTCGACCGGAACAATAGTTTCGCGCAACAGTCTGGTCAGCGAAAGCGGTAACCTGGAAATAAACGTAAGTAACCTGAGTCCCGGCATCTATTTTGTAAGTCTGAAATCAGCAGGTATTCAATCCCCTGTGCGTAAACTGGTAGTCAGGTAATTACCATTTAAGCCATTCGGTAAACTTGCCTTCAATAAAGTTCAACCAGCTAAAACCATTTGTCGTATCAAACTGACTGAAGTTAAGAAGATAAAACGTACTTTTGCACCTCTTTATCAACACAAAAATTGTAAGTGGAACAAGGCAAAGTATATCCTTTATTCGAAAAATTAGTCAGCCGCGATTTCAAGGAGCAGAAACTTGGGCAGCGGGCCCGCGTGATCTGGTTTACCGGGCTTCCCTGCTCGGGAAAAACCACACTGGCGCTGGCTCTTGAAAAAGAACTTTTTTCGCAGGGTTACCTTTGCCAGGTTCTTGATGGTGATAATGTTCGCTGCGGCATAAACAACAACCTGGGATTCAGCAATGAGGACCGGCTTGAAAACATCCGTCGCATTGCCGAAATTTCAAAACTTTTCCTTTCGGCAGGAGTGATTACAATAAACGCTTTTGTAAGCCCTACCAACGAAATACGCGATCTGGCCAGGGGAATCATAGGCGAAAGTGATTTTATCGAAATTTTTCTTAATCCAACGCTGGATTCCTGCGAGCAACGCGATGTGAAAGGGATGTATAAAAAAGCCCGTGCCGGTCAGATTGCTGATTTCACCGGTGTAAATGCACCTTTCGAAACACCTGATCATCCACATCTCGAAATACATACCGATACCGAAAACATACAGACCTCCCTGCAGCAGATACTCGATAACATACTGCCTGTGATTTCATTAAACCATAAATAATATCTCCCGGCGCATAACGCCAGGCTCCAATATTTCAGAAGCATGACCAACTACAATCTTTCACACCTTGATGAACTCGAAAGCGAATCTATTTTTGTGATCCGCGAAGTAGCCGCTCAATTCGAGCGTCCTGCCATTCTATTTTCGGGAGGCAAGGACAGTATTGTAATGACATACCTGGCCAGGAAGGCTTTCTGGCCGGCAAAAATTCCTTTTCCGCTGCTACACGTCGACACAGGGCATAATTTCCAGGAAACCATCGATTACCGCGATAAGCTGGTGAAAGAGCTCGGGGTTCAGCTTATTGTAGGTTCCGTGCAGGAATCAATAGATACCGGCCGCGTAGTTGAAGAAAAAGGATACAGCGCCAGCCGCAACCTGCTGCAGACTGTTACCTTGCTCGATACCATCGAAAAATACAAGTTCGATGCCTGTATGGGTGGTGGTCGGCGCGACGAGGAAAAAGCCCGCGCCAAAGAGAGGTTTTTTTCGCACCGCGATGAATTCGGACAATGGGACCCCAAAAACCAACGGCCAGAGTTATGGAACCTCTTCAACGGAAGGAAACACATTGGCGAACATTTCAGGGTATTCCCCATCAGTAACTGGACCGAAATGGATGTTTGGCAATATATCTACAAGGAAAATATTCCTTTGCCAAGCATTTATTTTACGCATGAGCGCGAAGCTTTCCTCCGCGATGGTGTTTGGCTGGCTAATGCCCCATACATGAAACTGAAACCCAACGAAAAAATAGAAACAAAAGTGGTTCGCTGCCGTACTATCGGCGATGTTTCATGTACCGGGCTGAATTTATCGACTGCAAATTCGCTGGAGGAAATTATTTCCGAAATTGCTGCCACACGTGTAACCGAACGTGGCAGCCGTGCCGACGATCTGCGCAGTGAAGCAGCTATGGAGGACAGAAAGAAGGAAGGGTATTTTTAACCCCGTAGAGAAATGCTACAGCACGTCTCCTTATAGAAAATAATTATCGAAAAAGAATAACAATGACCGAGTTTTCATCCAAAGGATATCTGAATATGGAGCTGTTGCGATTTACAACAGCCGGAAGTGTTGACGATGGCAAAAGTACGCTTATCGGAAGGCTTTTGTACGACAGCAAATCGATTTTTGAAGATCAGCTGGAAGCTGTGAAACGTGCCAGTATCCAGCGTGGCAATGAGCACATTAACCTGGCTCTTGTAACTGACGGACTGCGTGCCGAACGCGAACAGGGAATCACTATCGATGTTGCATACCGCTATTTTGCAACACCAAAACGCAAGTTTATTATTGCCGATACACCCGGTCATATTCAGTACACCAGGAATATGGTTACCGGAGCCTCAACCGCCAATGCTGCCCTTATTATTATTGATGCCCGTAACGGGGTTACCGAGCAAACTTACCGGCACACTTACATTGCTTCATTGTTACAGATTCCTCATATCATTATCTGTGTTAACAAAATGGATCTTGTAGGATACAGCCAGGAAGTGTATGAAGAAATTCATGAAAAATTCATTGCTTTCGCGCTGAAACTCGGCGTTAAAGATTTCCGGTTTGTACCAATAAGTGCGCTGCACGGTGATAATGTGGTTGAACCATCGACCAATATGAGCTGGTACGATAACGGTACTCTGCTGCAGGTTCTCGAAACCCTGCCGATCGATCACGATTACAACCTTACTGATCCACGTTTCCCGGTTCAGTATGTAGTAAGGCCAATTTCGGACGAATACCACGATTACAGGGGATATGCCGGACGTGTTGACGGCGGAATATTTAAACCCGGTGATAAGGTAATGATACTGCCCGGTGGATACCATTCAACTATCAAATCCATTGAATTACAAGGCAAAGAGTTGGATCAGGCTTTCCCTCCCATGTCGGTTACCATGCAGCTGACTGACGATATCGATATCAGCCGCGGCGACATGATTGTTACAGAAGATAACCGTCCGCAGGTAAGCCAGGATATTACCATGATGGTATGCTGGATGAGCACCCGCCCGCTGCAGGTTGACGGAAAATATGCGCTCAAGCATACCACTAAAGACGTTCGCTGCCTGGTAAAGGAAATTCACTATAAAGTTAATGTGAATACCATTACTGAAATTTTGGGCGATACCGACGTGAAAATGAATGACATAGCCCGTATAACCATACGCACTACCAAACCACTGCTTTTCGATTCGTACAGGCAAAACCGCATTACAGGTGCTGTTATTTTAATTGACGAAGGAACCAATGAAACAGTTGGAGTAGGGATGATTGAGTAACAATTCCTTTTCTCTAGGATTTTAAAACCCATTTATAACCAGCCAAAACTTACTTAAAAAGGTCAGTTTTGGCTGGTTATAATTTTATAAAGAGATGATCCATGGTCAGTTCATTTTGAACATACTGCCTGGTATATTGATTATTTACCAGACCGTAAGTGGTTATAAACGTTACAAATACGCTTTTCTTAGTTTTACTGCTCGCACAAAAAGCATTGACCTTACCTGCTATTTCCTGAGCATAATTCTTATCAATAACAAATTCAGTATTATAAAATTTCATCTCGCAAACATTTATAACATTATCATCCCTGTCGATCAGCAAATCAATCTGAGCACTGTTTGCTGTGTTTTTCTCAATCCAACTTCCACTAAAAGAATGGATTCCGGAAATTTTTAGTCCTTCTTTTATTTGTTCCAGATGTTTTATGCATATTGTTTCAAAACTAAATCCAGACCAGATTTTATACCCCGATTGACCGGATATTTTAATCCAGGTGCTACTTTCCGAAGGTTTTGTATTTGTGATGTACTTGATATAAAACATTGAATATTCGTCCGTTAACCGGTACAATGCGTCATTCATTCCCTGATAAGGCAAATATTTCTCTATAAAGCCTGATTCTTCGAGCTCCAGAAGTGTTCTGGAAAGTGTACCGCCGGAATTTATTTTACTTTTTGCTAAAATATCATTTCGGGTAAGTCCTTTCCTTACAGAAGCTAATGCCCTGATAATAGCCTCATGATTATCGTGCTGATCAAACAATGAAGCAAAAACATTATCAAACTCGGTCCTGAGAAAACCATCTTTAGCAAAGCATAACCGATCTATTGTTTGCGCCACACTCTCCCCAGGCACGACTTTTTCCAGGTAATGAGGTATTCCTCCCAGGGCCATATATAGTTGAAGTATATCGTATCGGGAAAGCTTAATACTATTGATTTTCAGCAATTGTTCAGTTTCCTGCAAATTGAATGGCAGCAATTGAATTTTTTCCGTCAGCCTGTTATGAAGTCCGCCTTTACTCTTAATTATATTTTGAATCATGTAAGATGCTGCCGACCCGCAAATTACTACCACGAGATCATCTCTTTTTGAGGCAAAACTATTCCAGAAATTATCGAAAGCAGGTAAAAAGTTTGATTTTCGTGTGTCGAGCCAGGGAAATTCGTCAATAAAAATGACCTTTTTCTTCTTTGATGCTAATGATTCAATATATTGGCCTAACAGATGAAATGCGTCAATCCAGTCAAGGGGTTTGGCAAATCCGCTTTTCAACAGCGAAAGGGTAAGATAAAAGTTCTTTAGTTGCTGCTTCATCGAACCCTTGTGGACTCCCGAAAATTCAAACTGAATTTCCTTTTTATACACATTTCTGATAAGAAAAGTTTTTCCAACTCTCCTCCGACCATAAACCGCAATAAGTTCCGGACGATTACTTTTTATAGCATTCGTCAAAATCATAGATTCTGAAATTCTACCTACCAGTTTCATGCTAATATGTGTTTATATGCAGCCAAAAGTAGTAATATATTGTATACTTTGGCTACTTATAACGACATTTATTTTAAATAACCATCAGTATATGAATAATTTCCAGTATAATGTCCAATATCTTTATGTTTAAGCAAAACACAGAATGTATCGTTACCTGATAATAAATTTCCCCGATAAATTTTCGTATTCCCCTGATCGGAAAAAATACATTCCTGAAGAATACGTGCTTGTATCCAGCAATTCCTGTCCTCGTTTGCCACTGAGTAATAATCTGTCAACAGTTCGTCCAAGGGCATCCGAAATAATCAGCTCCGTTGAATTTATTCCCGGTGGAAGTACAAAATCAAAAGAAATGCTGGTAGTTGCCGGGTTGGGCGAAACTCTGACTCCGGAATCCTCGGTTGGATCATTACATCCGGTCGGAATAATAGCACCTGGATCAATTTCCAGGTTATTCAAGCCATTTTGCAATGACAGTATTGCTGTGGACGAAATGCAAAGCGTTGACCCTGAACGAGCTACTAATTTACCTTTGCCATTGATTGAAAGGGAACCACCATTTTCGATAATAAGCGTGGTTCCGCTCTCCAGCTCCATCAAACCGCCATCCTCAATAACACAGGATGAACCTGGCTTCATTTTAAGCGTACTCGCATTTCTCAATACTATTTTTGAATCAGTTTCGAGGCGCATTTTTGCATCCGGTTCAATAGTAAAAACGGTGGGCGAAGCATAAATCATCCTGTTGTTAAACATCACAGGATCTGTCATTCTTGTGGCAGTTGTACCCTGGTCGAGGGTAATGGTTTTTCCGGCTTTCAGGTTAAGCGAATAACCTGAAGGCGACAAAACCGGGTTCAGCACAATTTCATCGGCACACCAACGGACATCATTATTCACATCCACATCATCAAAACGGATTTGAACCTGCATGGTTCCATCCGGATTTTGATTGAGTATTTCGGCAGATACACCGTTTAAATATACTTTACGAATATTTTTAGCCCCTTCCACGGGTGTATCGTATCCAACCATATTCATTAAAGTGGCCGAAGCCGGATTTGTTCCGATTCCGATTTTATAGTTGCCGCTTAAAGTAAAAGCATTACGCGAATGCCCGTTGTTAAACATGTTTTTATAATAGGTGCCGTTGATATTCTCAATACTGGTATAAAACTGATCGCTGTGATCAAGCACATTATCCTGGTTCCAGTCAACCGCATAATATTCCTGATCGCCCGAGCCGGTTAGCGGGTTTACGTTTTCGGGCAAACGATTAAACGGGTACATTGCCATTGAACCTATGCATGTATTCGGAATAGCAACCGCCTCAAATTCCTTATCATAAAAACCTTCGGCGGTGATAGGTCTGAGGTAGTTAGCGTAACCTTTAAACACTTCATCAAAAGTAGTTCCCTGCCGTGTTTCGCGATCGACTTGCATGTAGGCATACAATCCATAAACCGCTGGCTGAATACAACTGTTGCCTTCCTCATAAAGAAAGCGGTCCCACTGGCATTGATTCATCGAAAACGTATTATGGTTTTCGAGCCACAAGTACTCCGGAAACTCTTTTTCGGGATCAATAAACGGGAGTTTGATACGCAAGGCATCACCTGTTGTAACAAAATCGCGTAGCGTATATATGCCCGACTGCGATGGATTGGCAGCTTCAAGGTCACCGTTTTTTTCCTCTGTATTTGATTCATTCCGTGCTGAGATGGAATAAATGTTCTCCGGTGCTTTCCAGTCGAGCCGAAGCCTGTCCCAGGCATTCCACGAAAGCAGCGACGAACCCGATAAACCCAGGTTACTCCAGCCACCGATGGCAGGAATCCAGTAATCGCCGCCTGTAAACCATCCACCTCCGCCGCAATGAAAATCGAGTCCGCCATAAATAAGATGGGCATATTCATGTACCATAATCTGAGTAGGAACTTTGTCATGCGCTCCAAACCAGCTGTATGTATTCGCTTCGTTACCAAACATTTTACCGGGCGAGAAATAGGAATAATTGCCAATTCCATTAAAAGCGCTGTTACGCCAGATAAAAACCACATGATCGTACTTCCCGGGATTTTCATTGCCCGGAGTAGCTTTAGGAAGCCCGTATTCATTATCAGGGCATGTCCATAGATCAAAATAGCTGATATTATTCAAACCGTGTGCAGTAATGAAATTACCACCGGTTTTCTGATTTACAACCGCCATAAGTTCCTGGTTGTCGGGTTCAACTGATTGGGCACTTTCGGTTTGAACTTTAAATATTCCACCATTATCCGGTGCCAGTAAATAATCGCCGAGAACGGTATAATTGCCCGAAGAGGCCATTTGATAATACCTGGTTATAACTCCTTTTGCGCTGCCGGTGAGTTGATGAACATCGGTTAAATCATCAGCCCACGTTGGCAATGAATGCGCCGGCCAACCTGCAGTTCCCTGAGGAGAAGTAGGGTCACCGCCATTCAGATAGTCGTATTCGGCAAACACGATCAGCAAACGGATAACACCTGTTGAAGGTAATTTGAAGCCATTCCTGCTTTCGAAAAGGATATTTGATTCGGGCTGTAACGGTTTTAATAATTCCGGATGTAATTCCTGGGCGGATAATTGAATACGTTGGGTAAAAAGAAGCAGGCAGGCAAAACAGAAAATATTTAAAAAGCGATTCATGCAGATGTGTTTTTGTACTTGTATGTCAAACGCTGAAAATCATTCATAATTATATTTTTTTCGATAATTATCTGAATGCGTGAGCGTATTAAAATTTCAATCCTTCAGATTATTGAACTGATCCTTTAACTGTTCAGAATTTTACTATCCACATCAACTATTCA
>CAZOXJ010000030.1:0-27532 GCA_964583325.1 uncultured Lentimicrobiaceae bacterium | reverse complement strand
GTGGAGCTGCCGGTAGTCGAACCCGGGTCCAAACAAGCAGCAAAACCGCTTTCTACATGCTTAGCTTCTAGTTGATTGTCGGGCTTGAGCCGGCAAAAAGCCACCCAATCCAAGCCTTATTCCCTTTGGTTTTCGAGCTGCTGTACAAATGTAGATATCTCGTTTCATTTGGTATATGCCAACTAACCTTCAATCCATTACATCAATATTGCATGAATTCATAAACCATAACAGAAAAATTACCGAGAAATATGTATTAATACAGTTTCCTGTTTTGTAAATTATTGATTCCATCCCAAAAAGTAATTATTAATGTTTTTAAAAAAGTCTATAATACCAAAGTTTATTTGCCATTTAGTTAATATAGGAGTATCAGGAGTATTTAGCATTGAGTTGGACCCAAAAAACTCATGAGCTAAGGTATTCGCATTCATTTCGACGAACTATTGGTATGATCTTCCTGATCACTGCTATCCATAATAAATAAGACCATACTTTCAACACTTAGCTTTCACTGCTTCTTTTTAGCCCCCTCACCATTCATTCAACCACATACCCATACCACATTCCTTCTTCATAATTACCATCGTCAGAAACCCATAAAAGTCCGTTAGCATATGAAAGTGAAAATCCGTAGCTACCATGCTTAAACTTAACTGATTTCCTGAGCTTTCCTTTCAGATCGTATATGTAGACTATCTGTTGTGCGGCATCCCAACAGTAAATATTTTTTTTATCCACGGCTAAGGCAGTTCCTCCGTCAGTAGCATTATCAGTAGAATTTAATCCTAAAAATGTAGTCTTGAGCTCCTTGTTTTTTATTGAATAAACAAACACCTGTCCATATTCCATAAAATAAATAAGCTTACCGTTATGACTAAAGGCCGGGACCGACTGTTCATTGCGTTCTCTAAAATCGAAAACTTCAGAAAAGATACCTTTCTCAAGGTCATCTATTCTGTACAATTTCTGCTCATAGGTGTGAACATAAAGTTTCTTATCCGTAGCATTAAACATGATCGAACGCATATCGAGTTCTAGTTTGTAACTACCGGTTTTATTTCCATCAATTGTATATTTGCTGATCTGCCCGAATTCGGATTTTCCCCCGTTGCAGGTGTATAAAAACTGTCCGTCGGAAGTAATGTGCATGTTATGCGTCAGCGGATTTTCTTTGAAAACAATCCGCGGGGTAAGTGTTTGGGCAGTAGAAACTACGGCCAGAAGCAGGATACTTAAAACAGCTATAATTCGGTCCAATGATTTCATGGTTACTGAATAAGGTTATTGTTGTGTACTTCAAATTTACAAAATATTCTCACAAATACTTGATTCACTATATTTACAGGACTTTTATCCAATCCATAAAAATTATAAAGCCGGGCTGCTTTTGAGCAACCCGGCTATTATTTATTGAAATCAATGTGGAATTACTTACCGTATTCCATTGCAGCTAAGCGTTTGTAATTGTTGTAACGCCATTTTGCATTATCAAGAGCAGCGTCGAACAGTTCAACAGCTTCGCCCGGGAAGGATTTCATAAGCGAGGTGTAACGCATTTCTGATTTAAGGAAGTCGTGGAACAAAGCAAAATCAGGTTCTTTGCTATCCAACTGGAATGGATTCTTACCTTCAGCTTCGAGTCTTGGGTCAAAACGATAGTTTGACCAATATCCGGCTTTAACAGCGTCGTCCATCTGCTGCTGAGCTTTTTCCATGCCTGCATGTAAACCATGGTTAATACAGGTCGAATAAGCAATAATCAGTGATGGTCCCGGATATGCTTCAGCTTCGCGAAGTGCTTTCAGGTATTGTGTCTGATTCGATCCCATTGCCACCTGGGCAACATAAACGTAGCCATAACTCATTGCCATCATACCAAGGTCTTTTTTACGTACCTTTTTGCCTGATGCGGCAAATTTGGCAACAGCGCCTACCGGTGTTGATTTGGATGCCTGTCCGCCGGTATTTGAATAAACTTCGGTATCCAGAACGAGTACATTTACATCTTCGCCGGAAGCCAGCACGTGGTCGAGTCCGCCGTAACCTATATCATAAGCCCATCCGTCGCCGCCAAACATCCATACTGATTTTTTGATAAAGTACTGTTTTAAAGCAAGCAGTTCTTTAGTAACGTTTGTCTGCGCAGCTTCGAGCAGTGGCAGAACAGCAGCAGTAGCATCTTTCGAAAGCTGTGCATTATGCATACCTGTTATCCAAAGTGTACAAGCTTCTTTAAGTTCTGTTTTATAATCACCTTCGATAATGATCTGCATTCTTTCGGCTATGCGGCTGCGGAGTTTATCAATACCCATAGCCATACCAAATCCGTATTCAGCATTATCTTCGAACAGTGAATTGGCCCATGCCGGTCCGCAACCATTTGCATTGGTTGTGTAAGGAGTTGAAGGAGCAGATCCGCCATAAATTGACGAACAACCTGTCGCATTTGCAACCATCATCCTATCGCCAAACAACTGGGTAACAAGCTTAACATAAGGTGTTTCGCCGCAACCAGCGCATGCTCCCGAGAACTCGAACAGAGGCTGTGCAAACTGGCTGTTTTTAACATTCTGCTCTTTAGGAGCCAATGTATCCTTATAGGTAACATTTTTTGCATGATAATCCCAAAGCGCATCCTGTTCCATTTGCGAATCCAGCGGTTTCATAACCAAAGCTTTGGTTTTAGCCGGACAAACATCGGCACAGTTTCCGCAACCGGTACAATCGAGCGGGCTGATCTGTATACGGAATTGTAAACCATCGAATGTTTTTGGAATTGCTTTTAATGTTGAAGTTCCATCAGGTAAGCCTTTCATTTCGTCTTCGTTGAGAAGGAAAGGACGGATTACAGCGTGAGGACAAACAAAAGCGCACTGGTTACACTGAATACAGTTATCCGAAATCCATTCGGGAACGTTAACAGCAATACCTCGTTTTTCGTAAGCTGCAGTACCTGCAGGGAAAGTTCCGTCCTCGCGGCCAAGGAAAGCACTAACAGGTAAATCATCACCTTTCATGCTGTTGATTGGCTCAACAATGTTCTTGATAAAATCAGGGATATTGCGGGTATCTTTCTTTGCTGTAACTTCAATTTTCTTCCATTCAGCAGGAATGCTTACTTCGGTAACGGCGGCACCCTTATCAATAGCTTCAACATTCATACGAACGATCTCTTCGCCTTTGCGGCCAAAAGTTTTCTTTACCGCGTTCTTCATCTCGGTAAGTGCCAGTTCGTAAGGAATTACACCCGAAATTTTAAAGAAAGCAGCCTGAAGAATAGTGTTGGTACGGTTACCAAGACCAATTTCTTCAGCTATTGCGGTAGCATTGATGATGAAGAATTTAATCTCATTCTCCGCCATGTACTTTTTCATATTATCAGGCAAGCGATTACGACTTTCATCGGCATCCCAGATACTGTTTAAAAGGAATGTTCCTCCCTTTTTTAAGCCTTTCAGCATATCGTATTTAGTAAGGTATGCAGGAACATGGCAGGCAACAAAGTCAGGAGTATTCACCAGGTATGGCGAGCGGATAGGATTGTCGCCGAAACGAAGATGTGAAGTAGTGATACCACCTGATTTCTTCGAATCGTATGCGAAATATGCCTGTGCATATTTATCGGTATTTTCACCAATAATTTTAATTGAGTTTTTGTTTGCACCAACTGTTCCGTCCGAACCTAAACCGTAGAATTTTGCCTGGAAAGTACCTTTGTCAGAAAGATCAATTTCCGGAAGCAACGGCAGGGAGGTAAATGAAACATCATCAACGATACCAACGGTGAAATGATTTTTAGGCTCGTTCATTTTCAGGTTGTTAAACACCGAAATCATCATAGCTGGTGTTGTATCCTTGGAGCTGAGGCCATACCGTCCGCCAATAATAATTGGTTTATTTTCTTTTTCGTAGAAGATATCACGGATATCGAGATACAAAGGATCGCCTGTTGCGCCAGGTTCTTTGGTACGATCGAGAACGCAAATGCGTTTTACTGTTGAAGGAAGTACGTTAAAGAAATATTTTGGTGAGAACGGACGGTACAAATGCACACTGATCAATCCCAGTTTTTCACCTTTTGCATTCAGATGATCAATTACTTCTTTTAATGTTTCGGTGATTGAACCCATTGCTATAACAATGTTTTCAGCATCCTTAGCGCCATAAAAAGTAAATGGATGATACTCACGGCCGGTAGCTTTGGTTATGTGCTGCATGTATTCTTCAACGATATCAGGAACTGCATCGTAGAAAAGGTTGGCAGCTTCGCGGCTCTGGAAATAGATATCAGGATTTTGAGCTGTACCACGTGTAACCGGGTGCTCAGGATTGAGAGCACGGTCGCGGAATTCCTGTAAAGCATTATAATCAAGAAGTTTGGCAAGATCTTCGTTTGTAGGATATTCAACCTTTTGAATTTCGTGTGAAGTACGGAATCCATCGAAGAAATGCATAAAAGGTACACGCGAACGTATAGATGCAAGGTGAGCGATACCTGCAATATCCATAATCTCCTGAACGCTTCCGGTTGCAAGCATGGCAAATCCGGTTTGACGTGTAGAGTAAATATCGCTGTGGTCGCCAAAAATTGAAAGCGCCTGGGCAGCAAGACTGCGTGCCGAAACATGGAAAACAGCCGGTAACAATTCACCTGCCATTTTGTACATGTTCGGTATCATTAGCAGTAAACCCTGCGATGCGGTATAGGTTGTTGTAAGGGCACCAGCCTGCATGGAACCATGAACGGCACCGGCAGCGCCACCTTCGCTTTGCATTTCGACAACGCGTACAGTTTCGCCAAATATATTTTTACGGCCATAAGCTGCCCACTCGTCAACATATTCGGCCATTGTTGATGATGGTGTAATCGGATAGATAGCAGCTACCTCACTGAACATATATGCAATGTGTGCGGCAGCGTAATTACCGTCACAGGTTACATATTTCTTTTTTTCACTCATATGTGTGGTTATTAGATTATTGTATCAAAAATATTTTTTCCAGAGCTTGCTTTAAAAGCGGTGCAAAATTACTTTTTTATAAGGAATTGCAGGTTAATTATTGTAGAAAATACACCATGAAAGGCTAATTTAAAATCATTATAGATTAGAATGGTTGTAAAAACCAACCAGTTAACAATAAAATCAGGATTTTATCCGCTATAAAACCGCATAACAAAAAAAGTTCAGGCATTTCAATACTCATATCCGGAAATTTTAGTAATTTTCGGCTTCGAAATCCGGCACTACTATTAAATTTCATCATACAAAACCTAAGGGAGGAAAAAAATCATGATTAACCTTGCTACAAATTATATGGGGATTGAACTCAAAAATCCCATTATTGCAGGCGCAAGCAGTATGTCAACAGACTTAAATATGCTGCTTAAACTCGAAAAAGCAGGTGCTGCTGCTATCGTTTACAAAACCCTTTTTGAGGAACAGATAAACCTTGAAAGTGCTCAATTTGATGATCAGCTGGATGCTATGGGCGGACTCCACGCCGAAATGACCAGCCTGTATCCTAAACTTCAACATGCCGGCCCTGAAGCTCACCTGGTTAACCTGCGAAAAGCCAAAGAAACACTTGGCATTCCGGTAATTGCCAGCCTGAATTGCCTTTACGACAACACGTGGATTGAATATGCCCGACTGATTGAAAAAACCGGGGTTGATGGTATTGAATTGAATTTCTATTTTGTTCCCGGCGATTTCGAAGCTGATGGCCGATCAATTGAAGAAATGCATCTCGACCTGGTTAAAACCCTGAAATCCAAAATCACTATACCGGTTAGTGTAAAGCTCAGTTCTTTTTACTCAAATCCTTTAAACTTTATTTCCCGCCTCGATAAAGCCGGTGTGAATGCTGTTGTAATTTTTAATCGCATGTTTGAACCTGAAATCAATATACAGGATGTAAAACACAGCGCACCTTTTTATCTCAGCCACGAAGGCGATTACCGTTTAGTACTGCGCTATGCCGGACTGTTATATGGAAATATTACTGCTGACGTATGTGCAAACACCGGCATATACCAGGGCCAGGATGTAATAAAAATGATTCTGGCCGGGGCTGATGCAGTTCAGGTTGTAAGTACCTTATATAAACACAAACCTGAACATATTGCTACCATGTTAAGCGATATGGAAGAATGGATGAAAGCCAAAAACTACTCGTCTCTGTCTGATTTCAGAGGTAAACTATCGAAAAAGGAATTAAAAGATCCATTTGTTTACAAGCGCGGACAGTATATCGACTTATTACTTGGATCCGATCAGTTGGTGAAATAGGGATACAGAATACTTTAAACAACCGGTTTTACGACCGGTTTTTTTATGCGTTAACTTCAGGCGCCAAAAACGGTTACGTTTCAACCTGTGGAAAAAGTTCGATTGCATTCCCGTCTTACTTATTACAGGAGTAAGGGCAAGAAAAAACCGGCTGGCGCCGGTCTTTCCTAAACAGGGTGTTGGGAAGTTATTATTTGAGCTGCAATTTCTCCAGAATGTTCTTCGCTTCCTGATGATGGAAATTTTCAGGATTTGAAGCGATGGCAACAAATTGATCCAATGCTTTATCTTTCTGATTGTTTTTCAGATAGCAAAGGCCAAGGTACCATTCAGCATGTTCAATATAAAGGTTATCGTTTTGTTTAATTATGGTGGTAAAGGCATTTATTGAGTTGTCGTAGTTTTGGGTTTCGATATTTGCGATACCATAATAAAACCAGACAGCAATATTTGAGTCATCCTTATTCAGTATTTTCTTGAACAAATCAGATGCAGTGGCATAATCCTTTTGCTGAAACTTGATTACGGCATCTACAATATTCTCATCGCCGCGGGTGAGGTCCACAATATTTTCCGAATTGTAATACTGTGTAAAAAGTGAATCCGTTGACAGGTTGCGGTTAGTTTGCAAATACAAAGTTGCAGAAACGGCAAACAAAGCAAGCAGGGATGCAGCAGCATACCACCATCTACGGGTATTCATGCGTACAACGGGAACCTCTGTTCTGGATCCCTTGCCGGCATTAATAGCTGCAATTAGTTTTTGTCTCAGATCAATAACATCATCTCTTAATATTGCAGAATCAATAGTTTGAGCAAGTTTCAATTCACGGGCAAGATCGGGATTCGTCCTGAGTTCGTTTTTGAAAGCAGCTCGCTCAGCCGGGGCCATTTCGTTTTCAAGAAACTGGTCGATGCTGGTTGAATGTTTAAAATTGGTTATCATCTTAAAAAAATTTTTGACTTCGCGGATCGTCAGCGATACGTTTTTTTAATTCTTCTTTACAAAGGTACTTTCGCGTCTTCGCATACTTCTCGGTTTTGTAACCCATTACTGTAGCTATATCGCGCAAAGGAATATTCTTGGTAAAAAGCCTCAGCACTTTCTGACAATCTTCGTGCAACGAAAGAAAGTGAATCTGAATAATCCTGTGCATTTCAGTCTCCCTAACAGTAGCTTCGTTAAGCATTGTTTTGGGAAGATCGATATACTCTTCTACATCAGTAAGTTTGTCAAAAATGGCTTTGCGCTTATTAAGCTTCTGAAGCCAAAGGTTCCGGCAAACCGAATACATGTAAGTTTTAAAAGAACTGGTTAAAGTTAATTGGTTAACATTTATTTTATTATAGATAATGATTATTCCGTCCTGAAAAATATCTTCTGCATCTTCTTCTCTTCCACCATTTTCTACTACAAGAAATCTGATCAAAGGAAAAAAATCCTTGTAAATGAAATTAATGATGTAATCACTCCTTAATCTCAATCCCTCTAAAATCGCTTCGTCAGAATAATGAATCATTTCTTGCTATATTATCCAGATTTTTTAAAAAGGTAATACCATTTTTTAAACTTTTTTTAATTTTTTTTTAAAATAATATTTACCTAACTCATAATCAGTATTTTAAACAATAAAAAAAATACTAACATTTTCCACTTTAAAGTTAAAAAACCGGGTTTAAGGGGATAATTCTCCTGCAAATATCACACAAATTTGAAAACCTTTGAAAATTTTTTTCCAAAACCGTATTACCTTTTAGTAAAAGATGGATTAAGACTTATAACGCACCAGAGAATACTGAAAGCATTAGCCCTCCGGACGGCGTTTTATTAAACCTCTCAAAACAAGTAAAGTTCAAAACTATAAATTAAATCCCTAGTAAACCCAAACCAATCCGACCACGCCATGAAAAATTTTGTAAACTCTCTCACTCTGATTCTGGTATTACTTTTTTCAGTTCAAACCATTCAAGCTGCTGTTGTAGACGGCCAGGTTCTTTATCAGGATAATCCCGACAGGCCTGTCAACAATGTTATGGTAGTACTGCGCAATCTTGACAATAACGAACTTCAAACCTATACAACAGGTGGTAATGGCTTTTATGTATTTAACGATGTACCAAACGGAAATTACATTTTAACAGGCACAACTTCGTTACCAGGAGGAGGAGTAACTCTTCTGGATGCTTTCCTGGTATTCTTACATCTGAACAGATTGTATCCTTTTACTCCTATGCAGACCCTTGCAGCCGATGTAAACGGGAGCGGGAATGTTACCTGGGGTGATTATGTACTGATATTAAACCATATTCGTAAAGGACATCCTTTCCCCGTTGGTCCATGGACATTCGAGATTTCAACTTTCACCATTTCGAACTTTAAAGATGGCGTACCAAATGGACTGGGTGGCACATGCTCAGGTGATGTTGGCGGCACATTTGTACCTACAGTTAACAATACTCCTGCCCTACCGGTTGCTCAGGAAGGATCAATTAATGTAACTAAAGAAGAGCCTTTTTCGACACGGATATTAACTCAGGATGACTTTACAGTTACAGGTGCTGGTCTGATTATCAATTATCCATCAGATTTGATTACAATTGAGTCGGTTGAATTTAAAGGCGCCGGATATGAATACACTATCGATGGAGGTCAGGTTCGCCTTATCTGGGGTGATCCAAATACAGCACCAATCCATTTCGGTGCCGGCGAAACGCTGATTACTCTCCATGGCATTAGCACACCAGCTTTTACACAGGGAATAACTGCCAGCCTAAGTCTGGATGGGAATACAAGCCTGATCAATCCATCCAATCAGGAAATTACCAATCTCAAATTCACATCACCGGTTATAAAATACGGTAGTCCTTCATTAAAGTTGAGCAACTACCCGAATCCTTTCACAACGTCAACAAGGCTTAATATTTATACTCCTGAAGCAGGGAACACATCGATAGAGATTTTCAGCGCAAGCGGACAACTTGTTAAAAATCTCTCCCTTGGAAACATGGAAGCCGGTTCGCACGAAGTTGACCTCGATGGTTCGCAACTCGCAAAGGGATACTATGTTTGCAGATTGCGCGTTCAAACCAGCAATGGAGACCTCAGCAACACAATCAGAATCCTTAAAGCGGATTAAATTCCTGATAAACTTTTTAAAAAAAGGGGCATTCAGCTCCTTTTTTTTTTCAGAAGTTCGGCCAACTTTGTTTTATCTTTGCTGAATACTTGCACCCATCAGAAACTCCGCATTTCAGGCAATCCCGAAATTATGCCCTATGAAGAAAAGACTGGCATTCTTTTGTTTCAGATCACTTATCATACTCCTTTCACTTTTGTCGCTCTGGGCTTGTAAAAGTAACACAAGCAAGAACCCGCAAACAAAGAGTGATTCGGATCTGATATTTGCTGAACAGCTTAAAAAACGGGGTAGTTACGATTCAGCTATTATCATTTTTGAAAAAACCGCCAAACTAAACCTGGAGTTAAAACAATATACTGGCTGGTTTAAAAGCACATCCGGATTAATCGATTGTTACAGGGGAAAAGGTGACCTGGATGAAGCCCTGCGAATCGTAGATAAAGCTCTTTCAGTCGCGGATATCCGAATCGACACAAACAGCAACTTTTACAACGGACTCATCCATAAAAAAGCATTTCTGTTCTCGGATAAGCGGCAATTTGAGCAAGCTGTGGCATTATACAATCGAAATATCAAAACCTATTTGTTACGCTCTACTGAACCAGATACCGGGCTCGCTCTTGCATACAACGGCCTGGGTACAATATTTCTGCTGCAAAACAAACGTAAAGAAGCGCTGCAGGAATATCAGCTCGCACTCAATACTTACGAGGCTGCCCGACATAACAAAAGCTCTGATTATGCGAGCTCGCTTCAGAATATTGGTATAGTATATTCGATGAGCGGCAATTATGAAAAAGCTGAACAATATTTCTTACGTTCCCTTAAAGTGAAGCAGGAAGTTTTAACTGAAAATGACCCTCAACTGGCTTCACTCTACCTTAACATGGGCAGGTTCTATCAAATAGTCCGAAACGATCCGAAAGCTATTGAATATATGAAAATGGCCGAGAGGATCACAATTTCGCAAAGCCAGACAAATTCAATTACAGCTGGGTCTCTTTACCTGAACATGGGAGTTTTTTACATCTACACAGGTGATTACGAAAAAGCTCAAAGCTATTTTAATAAATCTCTCGAAATTATTACATCAAAAGCACCTGGTAATCTTGAGAATTTACTTACCATATATCTGAATATGGGATTCATTGCTGAGAAAAAAGGGGATTATAATACTTCGAAAGATTATTATCTGAAAGGGCTCTCCATTGGCGACAAATTACAAAATTCAGTTAAAGTTTTGAGAGGGCTTGCCAATGTTTCATATAAATTAAAGGACATCAAAAGTGCTGATGCCTATTATAAAGCTGCCCTTAACAAGAGTATTGAGATGTATGGTGATGAGCACGCGGAGACTGCACTTACTTATTTGAGATACGGTGATTTCCTTTCAGCAACAGGCAACAACAAGGCACTTGTGTACCTCAACATGTCACTCGACCTTTATAAGAAAGCGTTTGGCCCGGTAAACATTGATGTATCAACTGCTTACTATTACATAGGCAGCAATTATTACAGGGCAAAAAACTATTCCAAAGCAGTCAGCTTTTTTCAGCTTTCGCTAATTTCCGGATTTCCCGGGTTTACATCCGATAATATTTTTGATAATCCTGAAATTACTGTTAATAATCTGAATGATAACCTTCTGAATCCTATTACGGCAAAAGCAACGGCATTATTACTGATGTATAAGACAGATACAACAAAAGTTGACTTGTTGAAAAGCAGTGCCTCCAGTTTTGCCCTCTCAGTAAAAATGATCGAAATGCTGAGATCGACCTACCAGGAGGAGGATAGCAAATTATTTATTCTTGATAAGGAGAAGAATACTTTTACCAATGCGGTTCTTACGCATGTTAAACTATACAACAGAACCCTTAGCGAAGAAGCTTTAAACCATGCGTTTACCTTATCCGAGAAAGGAAAATCGGCTGTACTCTTATCACATTTACGTGACAAGGAAGCTAAAAATGTCGGGAGAATACCGCCGGAGCTACTTTCTCAGGATGCAAGCCTGAAATCGGAACTTTTTTTCTATAACAAACAAATTCATGACCAGAAACTGCTCAATAAACCGGATGAAGAGAAAATAAAACTCTGGAACAGCCGTATTTTTGACCTCAGCCGAAAACAGGATGAACTTATTAAATCAATCGAAAAAGATTATCCGGCTTATTATAATTTAAAATACGATAATTCGGTGATTCCAATTGATGAAGTTCAAAAGAAACTCCCTACAAACCAGGCAATTATTGAATATACACTTACTGATTCCATACTATGTGCATTTGCTGTAACAGCCGACAAAAAACAACTTTTTACCAGTCCAATCGACTCATCGTTTTTTAACAATCTGCGAATCCTGCGTCAGCAACTTACAGGCAAGGAGTTCAATAATTATTCCAGCGCCGATTTCACTATTTTCGCAAAGGCTTCATATGAACTGTATCGCACACTGTTGCTACCACTAGCACCTGTGTTAAAAGGCAAAGACCTGATAATTATACCTGACGGCGAACTGGGATACCTTTCCTTTGATGTGCTGTTAACTTCCATGCCCGAAAACACAAAATCTTCGTACAAAAAGCTGCCATACCTCATTAAAGAATCTGCAATCAGTTATGCTCCTTCTGCAACCACATTTTTCGACGAATTAAGCCTGAAGAAACTGAAAAATAATGGACGGATACTTGCATATAGTCCTGACTACAGCGATAAAAACAAGGTCCTTGCTGAAAAGGATGAACTCGGGAAATCGTTCCGAAGCACATTAACAGATCTTACCAACGCAAAGGATGAAATAATAAGCCTGAATAAGTATTTCAAAGTAAAAAGTTACATAGGAGAAAAAGCCACCGAAACTTCGTTCAAAAAAAATGCTGTCAATTATAAAGTTTTGCACCTGGCTATGCATACCATAATCAACAACGAAAATCCATTATATTCGAAACTGATTTTCTTTAAGTCCGATAAGGATTCACTGGAAGATGGTATGCTGAATGCATCAGAGTTGATAAACATGGAACTGCATGCCGAAATGGCTGTACTGAGTGCTTGTAACACAGGCTCGGGCAAGATGCGTAAGGGTGAAGGAATAATGAGCCTGGCCCGCGATTTCTTTTATGCCGGTGTTCCGGGTATTATAATGACTTCCTGGGCTGTTGAAGATCGGTCGGGCACAAAACTCATGGATTATTTTTACCAGTTTATTGCGCAGGGAAAATCGCGGCACGAAGCCTTACGTCTGGCTAAAATTGAGTACCTCGATAACTGCGACAAACTTACAGCTCATCCGCATTACTGGGCTGCATATATGAATGTTGGAGATATCAGCCCTATTGATGGATTTGGTAAAAAGAATAATGCTATACCTATTTTCAGCGCGGTGGCTGCTATACTAGTTATTTCAATATTCCTGTTTATCCGATCGCGTCGTAAGAGTAAAGGTAAACAAGCCACTGGTTAGGCATGGCTTGAAATTACTTACTTTTGCAGAAAATTTCAATTGTGATTTCACCTGCAAACTTCGAAGAAAAAACCGGTTTTGATGTAATCAGGCGAATGCTTTCGGGATATTGCCTGGGAGAAGCAGGAAAAACACAGGTTAACAACCTGAAATTCAGCAATAACTCCGATGAGCTTAATACTGAGCTTGACCTGACCCAGGAGTTTCGCACCATGCTGGTAACCGTATTCGGATACCCTTCTTCTGAATATTTTGATTTGGATGACGACCTGAATCACATTCTCATTCCCGGTACTTTTCTTGCTGCCGAATCGCTGATGTTCCTGCGTACTTCATACTCAGCGTATAGCGGTAGTGTATCGTTTATTGCCGGAACTTCGGCTTCGAATTTCCCGAACCTGCATTCGCTTATCAGCGGTAGAATTATTGAACCGGGAATTATTTCCGGCATCAACCGGATACTTGATAATGATGGCAACATCCGCGACAATGCATCTCCTGCATTGCTCGAAATAAGAAAAAGTCTTTCGCGAATGACACATGCCATCGATAAAAAGATTGCCCAGGCATTAACTCAAGCCAAACTCGATAAACTTGTATCGCCCGAAACCGAAATTGCAATCCGCGAAGGTCATGCGGTTATACCAATTCTTTCGGCAAATAAACGAAAACTGAGCGGCGTAATCATTGATGAATCCGCCTCCGGTCAAACTTCCTATATTGAACCTATCGAAGTTTTTGAACTCCGCAACAGCATCAGGGAACTGGAATTAGCCGAAAAGCGCGAAATTGTCAGAATCCTGATAGAATTTGCCGATGAACTTCGTCCACATATCCCTTTACTAAAAGAATCAATTATTTTTTTAGGCCGGCTCGATTTCCTTCGTGCAAAAGCGCTGCTGGCAATCGAAACCGGAGCAATGAAACCTTTGTTACGCAATCAACAATCGTTCAGCTGGATACAGGCACGTCATCCGCTTTTGATGCTTTCGCTGAAAAAGCAGAAACGGGAAATAGTTCCTTCGGAAATTTCTTTGGACGAAAACAACAGGATATTGATCATTTCCGGACCAAATGCGGGGGGAAAATCAGTATTGCTTAAAACCGTCGGGTTATTGCAGTACATGCTTCAATGCGGATTACTTATTCCTGTTTTAGATACTTCAGAAGCAGGCATTTTTGACCATCTTTTTATTGATATAGGCGATCAACAATCAATTGAAAATGATTTAAGTACTTATAGCAGTCATTTAATAAACATCAAAAACCTGCTCAATTTTGCAGATAAATCAACGCTGTTTCTGATTGATGAATTTGGCGCAGGTACCGAGCCGCAATCCGGCGGAGCCATTGCCGAGGCTGTGCTCGAATCGCTGAATGATAAAAAAGCCTTTGGGGTAGTAACTACTCACTATGCCAACCTTAAACTGCTTGCTTCCAATATCCCGGGGTTCGTTAACGGAGCCATGTTGTACGATACCAGGCATATGAAACCGCTGTTTGTATTAAAAACCGGACGACCGGGGAGCTCTTTTGCATTCGAAATTGCAACAAATATCTCTTTCCCGAAAGGAGTCCTCGACAGGGCAGGCGAAAAAGTGGGTCATGGCAAACTCGATTTCGATAAACAGATGCAGGATCTCGAAGCAGAAAAGTTAGAGCTCAACCTGAAAGAAAAACAACTTCAGCAAGCTGATGAAATGTTAGCCGGGCTTATAAACCGCTACTCTACGCTTAAAGAAAGTCTTGACAAGAAACAAAAGGAAATCCTTGAAAAAGCCAATTCCGACGCTAAAGCCATTTTGAGTAAATCGAATCAACTGATCGAAAAAACGATTCGTGAAATAAGGCAATCGCAGGCTGACACACAAAAAACAAAACTATTACGAACCGAAATTCAAGAATTTACCGCAAAACTGACCGAACCTGAAGCCGCGGAACCGGTTGAAACTGTTGAAATTGAGAAAGAAGAAATCATACCGCCCGAAGTTGCTACCGGAACTCCTGTTATTATTGGCAGTCGTGTTCGATTGATCGGGCAGCACGAAACCGGCGAAGTAACCGAAATCACAAACAATGAAGCTGTTGTAGCTTTTAATACAGTAAGCCTGCGGGTAAAAACAAAAACGCTGGAAGTGGTTGCGGGGAATTCTCCTGTTAAGAAAGTGGTAAACCGCGGGATATCATACCAGAACATGGTTAACGATATGAATGCCCGAACGGCCAATTTCCGAATTTCGATTGATGTAAGAGGAAAGCGTGCCGAAGAAACCGAAACGCTTATTCAACGATATATAGATGAGGCTGTTATGCTTCGCGTTCCGGAGATCAGCATTTTGCATGGAAAAGGTAACGGAGTACTCCGCAGCGTTATCCGCACCTACCTCTCGGGAGTGCATGAAGTTCAAAATTTCGAGGATGCTCCTCTTGAAAGCGGGGGATCAGGAATAACCATTGTAACTTTAAAATAATTTTAATTTAACGACTTTATAAAAATGAAAACAGCACCGTTTCTCACTGTCATTTTTACTGCGCTTTTATTGAGCATTTCATCATGCAATAAAGGCTCCGAAAATGGCGATATTATAACACTTACTACCGAAAATTTCAGTAGTGAAATAGCACAAGGCGTGGTAATGGTCGATTTCTGGGCAACCTGGTGTATGCCTTGTAAAGCGATGGCTCCCGTTATTGACGAAATTGCCGGACAAACCAAAGGCAAGGTAAAAGTAGGCAAACTGGATATCGATAAAAACGGTCCGATAGCAAATCAATACGGAATACAGGCAATCCCGACCATTCTTATATTCAAGGACGGACTACTTGTGGAAACGCTGGTTGGCATACAATCGAAAGCAGCCCTTGTGAATGCACTGTCAAAACATGTTCCACTTCAGTAATCAGGTATTGCCCGAAAGTTCGGCAAAAAGCGCCTTTTCTTTTCGGGAGAAGCCAGAAACGATGAGACTGTATGATTCATCAATCCATTGTTTTAAAAGAGAATCTGAAATTGAACCATCAATCATAACTGTCACCCAGTGAATTTTATTCATATGATAACCGGGTAAAACACAAGGGTACTGTTCCCTGAGTTCGATCACTTTTTCAGGCGTATTTTTAACATTCATCGAAAGAGCATCAACCAGGTCGGTAAGTAAAAACATTTTGCCGGCAACTTTAAAAACAAGAGTGGTTTCATCGAAAGGAAAACTCTCGGTAACGGCAGGTTTTGAGATACAATAATCTCTTAATTCTTCAATATTCATAACGGAGGTTTAAAGTCTCAAAATTAAGTAATTAAGAAAACATGGCATACATCATAACACTAAAAATGCAATTCCGGTAAACGATTAACCGATTAAAAGATTGTATCTTTGCCTATAATGACGGATTTTGCCACTTGGTAAAGCAACTAATTATTCACAAATCAAAAACCTATGTCCTTAAGCTCCAAATCATCTGATCTGAAACGCCGAATGCAGGAAGCGTTGCGTGGCGGAGGCGATAAAGCCATCCAAAAACAAAAAGCCACCGGAAAGCTGACAGCCCGCGAAAGAATTATCGCATTGCTTGATGCAAAGTCATTTCACGAATACGACTTGTTTGTTGAACACGCCGGCCGCGATTTTGAAATGAGTGACAAATACCTTCCCGGAGATGGTGTAATTACCGGAACAGGAACAATCAACAATTATCCGGTCTGCATTTTCGCTCAGGATTTTACAGTTGCAGGTGGCTCGCTTGGCTATATGCATGCCAAGAAAATCACCAAGATCATGGATCACGCAATGAAACTTAAAATTCCGCTCATCGGGATTAACGATTCAGGCGGTGCCCGTATTCAGGAAGGGGTAAACTCCTTGGCCGGCTATGGCGAAATCTTTTATCGTAACACACAAGCTTCAGGTGTAATTCCTCAGATATCAGTAATTCTTGGCCCATGCGCCGGAGGTGCAGTATATTCGCCTGCTCTTACTGACTTCGTATTTGTTGTTGATAAGATTTCGAAAATGTTTATCACCGGTCCTGAGGTTATCAAAACAGTACTTGGTGAAGAAATTTCGATGGAAGAGCTTGGAGGCGCGCGCGTTCAGGCCGAAATTACCGGCAATGTTCATTTCTTTGCCGAAAGCGAAATTGAATGTTTTGAACAAATTAAAAAACTCTGCAGTTTTATCCCCTGGAACAATCTGAAGAAAGCAGACCCGTTCCCTAAAAAACCACCACGTGTCCGTCAGTACAGCCTTGAAAAGGTGTTCCCAACCAATCCCAGGCAGCCATATGATGTTAAAGATGTAATCCGTGGCATTTGCGACGACTCCGATTTCCTTGAAGTTCAGGATTTATTTGCCCAGAATATAGTTATAGGCTTTGCCCGTATGAATGGTTTCACGGTAGGATTTGTAGCCAATCAGCCATTAGTTTTAGCAGGTGTTCTTGATGTGGATTCGAGCGATAAAGCTGCCCGTTTCATCCGTTACTGCGATGCTTTCAATATTCCTTTAGTTACACTGGTTGACTTGCCAGGTTACCTGCCGGGTGTTGACCAGGAGCATGCCGGAGTTATCCGCCATGGAGCTAAAGTATTGTATGCATACAGCGAAGCTACCGTACCTAAAATTACGGTAATCACACGTAAGGCTTATGGAGGAGGTTATATTGCGATGTGCTCAAGCCATTTGCGTGCCGACTTTGTATTTGCCTGGCCAACAGCAGAAATAGCTGTTATGGGCCCCGAGGGTGCAGCAAACATTATTTTCAGGAAAGAAATTGCCGAAGCTGAAAATCCTGATGAAATGCGCAAACTCAAGATCAAGGAATATAAAGAGAAGTTTGCCAATCCGTTTGTTGCTGCCGCGTATGGGTATGTTGATGCTGTTATCAGCCCCGAAGAAACCCGCGACATGGTTATTCACGCACTTGCCATTTCAGCCGACAAAAAAGTTGATGTTCCATTAAAGAAACATGGCATCCCACCATTTTAATCTTTGTGAAAGCGTAAATGAAGTATCAGTATTCTGCAGGCAACATCTGAGTAACGCAATCTGTACCCTGATACTTCATTTACAATACAGTTTTTAAATAGTTGATTCAACTAAAAAGAATAGCCATGCCAACAAGTGAAAATTCAAAAAGCCTGAATTTACAGGACATAAAAGCAGAAATCGTTTCCGAAAATCTTGAGTCCGAGGTATTTCAAACCTTACTGATTGAGGATGTAAAGTACAAAACCAGGCTCACGAAAAAATACCTCAACCGCAAACCTTATCAGCCTTTGAACCCTAAACAGGTTCTTTCATTTATTCCAGGAACTATCAAGAAGATATACGTTAAAAAAGGGCAAAAAGTTAAAGCAGGCGAAAAGCTACTTGATTTGGAAGCGATGAAAATGGTAAACACTATGTTTGCCGGCGAGAACAGTGTAATTGCTGATATTCTTGTAAAAGAAGGAGAAATGGTTCCGAAGAGCCAGTTATTGGTCCTTTACAAATAGGCTTATACTGTTATTGGTCTGAGCCAAAAAGTGAGGCATTTTCGATATTGGAATTCGCAATAAACTCATTTATTTCGTTTTTCCCCTCACCCGATAAAGATGACGTGATAAAAATGGGAGGAAGTTCCTCCCATTTTTCTGCGAGTACTTTTTTATATTCCTCAACATTCCGCTTAACTGCATTCCTCGAAATTTTATCGGCTTTAGTAAAAATAAGGCAGAATGGCAGTCCCTGGTCTCCCATCCAGTTTATAAGTTCCTGATCACTTTTCTGCGCATTGTGGCGCACATCCAGTAAAACAAATGTGTACAATAATGATTTCCGTTGAAGGAGGTATTCGCGGATTATGATCTCCCAGTTTCGCCTGTGTTTTTTCGAAACTTTTGCATACCCATATCCGGGAAGATCAACCAGGTACCATGTATCATTATCAACCATATAATAATTCAGCAATTGGGTTTTACCGGGGGTCGAGGAAGTTCTGGCCAGGTTTTTAACTCCGCTGATCATATTTATTAGTGATGATTTACCAACGTTCGACCGGCCAAAAAATGCGTATTCCGGAACACGAGGATGCGGACAGCCATTAACATCGGCTGCACTTATCATAAAAGCTGCCCTGCGATTATTCATTTGAAAAAAGTTTAGAGACTGTTAAAATTTGTCAATTGATAGTTTTTGGATGCAAAAGTCGGAAGACCGAAGTCAGAAGACCGAAGTCGGAAGAATCCTGAATAGCAATTCCTGTTTAATCATATATTTTTGCCCCTCTCCCGGTCGCCCTTCGCTACTTCTGAAAGGCAAAACACAATTATTAAACAGGCTCTTAAATTATAAAGGGATATTTAAGTGGCGGTCCTTTTTGATATCGTACACATCGTCAAGGGTAACCAATATGCCCGATTCCTCAACCTCACCAAATCCGGGATTAAGTGAAGTGCCGAAATAAAGCATTGTAGATGACAGATTCATATACGCATTAACAAGTGGCGGAATATTCTCAAACCGCTGGCGCACATTCTGAACCAGTATTTTATAATCTTTCTCGTAGGATCCACCAATAAATATTTCGGACAGCATTGATTCCGGGGTTGTTAACGCTAAAGGGTCAAAAGGATAAACAAGGTTGTTTTTATCACCAAAGTATTTTTCCAGAAAATACAGTATCATATCCCTGGCCTCAATATTATAATGAGGGTACATGGTTATTTTGCCAAAATAATATTTCACATCCGGATTAATATTGAGTATGGCGCCAAGTCCGTTCCATATGTTATCGAGTGCATACATTCCCCGCCGGAGGTTCACTGTTGGCTGGTAAAGAGGTTGTACAAACGATCGCCCAAGTTCAATAGTACTTGGCAGAAACTCACTGATAAACCGCTCCGAAAGCTGAAAAAGCTCGCTGGTTGGAGTATTTATATGTCCGTCGGCTTTACGTTTGAGTGTCTTACCATGGATGAACCTGTAACCACCGATAACTTCTTTTTCGCGTGGGTCCCAAACAAACAACTGTTGAAATGGATTTTCTTCATCGGTATCAAATTCATCCAGATCGCAATCGAAACCAGTGCCGCCACCGGCATCTCTGAATGTGATTTCACGCAAACGTCCTATTTCCCTTGTAACATTAGGAGCATTATGGTACGACACAATATAAATTTCATTGTTCCCGCTATTTGTAAATTTCACAAACTTGTCGGGAGTCAACTCCTTCTCTATTAAATCTCTGTCAATCGCGTCAATTATCTCCTGCATTGCCGTAGTAGTATTTAATCAGCGTTAAACGTGCTGTTTATATCATTTCCTAAATTATAAACATGGGTTTTCAGTTTTTGAGCCCATGCAGCATCTGAATTCCTTTTATCAAAGATAGTGTAAGAAATTGGTTTACCAAAGGTAATTATAATTTCTTTATCCCTTTGTTTGTACATTTCATCTACCAGGTAAAGCATTTCAATATTGGCTTTCATTCCAAATAATGAACGAAGCCTGGCAAGGTTATAAAACCAATTTGAATTCCGGCCATTTATATGACAAGGTATAACATCACGCTGATGCCCTTTGGCCTTGGATATAAAACTCTTTTTCCATTCGAGGTCGAAAATTTCTCCTCCTTGTTTCCGCGAGCACAGGCCGGCCGGGAAAAACAGCAAGGCTTTATCAGAAGCGAAAGCATTATCGATCAGCCTGGCGTTTCCTGCGTTAGAGCCATGTTTGTTGATAGGCACAAAAAGGCCTTTCAGATTTGGAATATTCATAAGCAGATCATTGACAGGGAATACAATGTCTTTCCTCACCTTACCCAGTACCCACATCAGCGCCATTCCGTCGAGGCCACCTAAAGGGTGATTAGCCGCTACTATCCAATGCCCTGTTACAGGAATATTTTCTAGTCCGTGAAACTCAATTTTAACGCCAAACTCTTTCAGAACAGCATCCAGGAAATCGAGATTATAGCGATCCCGGTGCCGGATGAGAATCCCATTCAGATCGTCCTGATGAATTACTTTTTTCAGATACTTCAGGATAAAATGTGGCAGAATTTTAGGCAATCGGGGATTCTTACCCGCGAGTACTTTGTCGAGGTCAAGTAAGAATTGTCCATCCTGGTTGCTAAGAGACTGATCTTCCATACAATGATAAAACTTATTTGCAGTAAAAAGGCTTACTGTATAATGCAAAATTAGTGATTTTCCGAAACATATATAATATAAGGTATTCAAGAATTTAACAATTAAAACTGTCAATTATAGCACATAAGTATTACCAACATTGAATATCAAATCAAATTGCTAGTATTTATACATGTTACAGAACACATTTAAGCTAAAAGCCTTATGAAATAAGCATTCTGTGTATTGTTAATAAATAAATGTGGGATTAAATGGTAAAAAGTGGGAATTCTACAGTAAATTTACGCCAAAATAAACGTACCCATGATTCCCATTCAAGGTGAGCACATATGCCGGGTTGATGCAAAAGGAAGATTTCTTCTTCCTGTTGCATTGAAAAACCAGCTGATGGCCTCATTAAACCAGGGTTTCATAGTAAAAAGAAGCATTTTCAGTTCATGCCTCGAACTCTATCCCAAACCCAATTGGGACGAGCTTATCAGCAAGATTACCAGTAAGTTGAACAGGTTCCGGAAAGAAGACAATGATTTTATAAGGGCATACAACGCCGGATTAAAAGAAGTGGAGATTGACGGCACCGGTCGCTTGCTTATTCCCCGCGACCTGGCCGTATTTGCCGAAATAACCGGAGATATAGTAATTACTGCAAAAATGAACTGTATTGAAATTTGGGATAAAGCGAAATACGATGAAATTGTAAACGCAACCCAGACTAATATTTCTGAATTAGCCGAGAAAATATTAGGGAATATTAACCTCAACGAATGAAAACTGAATGTATCACCAGCCAGCATTGTTGCATGAATGTATTGAAGGCCTCAGCATCAATCCGTCAGGGATTTATGCTGATGTTACTTTCGGCGGCGGTGGTCATTCGCGCGAAATACTGAACAAACTCAATACCGACGGGCGATTAATAGCTTTTGACCAGGATGAAGATGCCCTTGGCAACACTATAAACGACGAACGCTTCACACTGGTAAATGAAAATTTCCGCTACTTAAAAAACTTCCTTCGCCTTCACAAAGCTTTGCCGCTGGATGGTATACTGGCTGATCTTGGTATTTCATCTCACCAGATCGATACCCCACAGCGCGGTTTCGCAACCCGTTTCGAAGGTCCGCTCGATATGCGCATGGCCCGCAAACAGGGGAATACAGCCGCTGAAATGATAAATACGTATCCTGAAGAAAAACTTTACTCCGTATTTAAACTGTATGGCGAAATTTCAAATGCCCGTCAACTGGCATCGGTAATAGCAGCCGCCCGCACTAATCCCATTACAACGACCAGTGAACTAAAAGAAGCCATAAAATCCTGTACCCCATTAAATTACGAGAGTAAATACCTGGCACAGGTTTTCCAGGCCATACGAATTGAATTAAACGATGAGATGGGTGCTTTGCAGGCCATGCTCAAACAGACTGCCGAAATACTGAAACCAGGTGGAAGACTTGTAGTAATATCCTACCACTCTCTTGAGGACAGGCTTGTAAAAAATTACATGAAGACCGGCAATTTTGAAGGTGAACAGGTTAAGGATTTCTATGGGAACGTAATAGCTCCTTTAAAACAACTTACGCGAAAGCCGATAACGCCATCAGATGCTGAACTAAAAAGCAATCCAAGATCGCGAAGCGCAAAATTGCGAATTGCTCAAAAAATTGAACCATGAACAACAACCGCAATACAATAAACATTGAACCTGAGGAAGTTGAAGCCGAGCCTAAGCCAGAGAAAAAAGCAAAGCCTTTAAAGAAACCTTCGGGGGTAAAAAGCATACTTGAAGGGTCGTTCCTGGTTCGCGAAAAAGTAATCGGACTTCTGCCTTTTCTCATATTCCTTACCTGCATTGGATTGCTTTACATTTTTAACTCGAACTACGCTAACCGCACAATCATCAGCATCAGCAAAACAAAAAAACAGATTGAAGAACAACGCTTCGAATACATCAACACAAAGTCGAAGCTTATGCATACAACACGGCAAACAGAAATTGCAAAACGACTACAAAACAGCGGGTTAAAAGAATCAAAAACACCACCCCGGAAAATCGTGATCGAACAACAAGATTAATAACAAAAAGAGGAAACAACAACAATGGATTCGAGGAAACCAATTCTTACGCGAGTGTACCTGGTATATGGCTTTATGTTTGTCATAAGCCTTGCCATTATCGCTAAGATCCTATATATCCAGCTTGTTGAAGGCGAAATGTGGAAAGCCAAAGCCGAGAAGCTCTCCATGAAATATTTCAATATCGAGCCTAATCGTGGCAACATCTACGATATCAACGGTCAAATGCTCGCCACTTCGGTTCCTCTCTTCGAAATCCGCATGGATGCAGCTTCTCCGAATATCCCTGATTCTATTTTTAATGAAAACGTTGATTCCCTGGCATTTTACCTTTCGCGCTATTTTAAAGACAAGAACAAAACGGAATACAAAAACATGCTTGTAAAAGCGCGTAAGAATAACAACCGCTATTTGCTGATCAAACGCAAAGTTACTTTCGACCAGCTTAAAGCTGTAAGGACATTTCCGATATTTAAATTAGGCAAAAACAGCGGCGGATTGATCACTGATGTTCAGAGCAAGCGCGTTTACCCTTACGATCATCTTGGTTACAGAACCCTGGGCTGGTTCAGGGAAGGAAACCCTAACAATGTAGGTATCGAGAGCGCTTTCAACAGCGAAATGCAGGGCATGGCAGGCAAAAGGCTTTACCAGAGGATTCCTGACGGCAACTGGCGCCCGATGAATAAAAGCAATGAAATTGAACCGGTTAATGGTGCTGATATTCTTACAACCATAGATATCAACATACAGGATGTTGCCGAAGAAGCATTGTTGCGCCAGCTTGAGTTTAACCAGGCCGATCATGGCTGCGCAATTCTTATGGAGGTAAAAACAGGCGAAATAAGAGCAATAGCGAACCTTGGACGCACAAAAGAAGGCAAATACGAAGAGCTTTATAACTACGCAATCGGCGAAAGCTCTGAACCTGGCTCGACTTTTAAATTATTTTCCCTATTAGCTGCATTTGAGGATGGCAAAGTTGCTCTTAATGACTTAGTTGATGTAACAGGAGGTATTACAAAATTTGGCAACCGTACCATGAAAGACTCCCACCTGGGCGATGGAGTAATGACGGTGCAGCAAGCTTTCGAGAAATCATCGAATGTCGGTGTCTCAAAAATTATTTACAAAGCTTATGCATCCGATCCTCAGGCCTTTGTTGATCGCCTGCATAGTTTCAGCGTAAACAAACGCGTGGGGCTTGAGATAAAAGGTGAAGGCCGTCCTCAAATACTGGGAACAAAGGATGGCTTGTGGTCAAACTCCTCGTTGCCATGGATGTCGATCGGTTACGAAGTTGCACTCACTCCCTTACAAATTCTTACATTTTACAATGCCGTGGCAAATGATGGAGTGATGGTGAAACCACATTTTGTAAGAGAAGTGCGCAAGGCCGGAATACCTGTCAAAACTTTTGAAACCGAGATCATCAACAAGCAGATTGCCTCCAAAGAAGCAATTGACATGGCTCAGACAATGCTCGAAGCTGTTGTGGATCATGGCACAGGTTCGGTTTTAAAAAATCCGATTTATAAAGTTGCCGGCAAAACAGGGACTGCCCAGGTTGCTCAGAACAAAGGCGGGTACAATAAAACAAATTACAAAGGATCATTTGTCGGATATTTTCCAGCCGACAATCCTAAATACTCCTGCATAGTTGTTATCAACAATCCGACCAAGGGCGGCTATTACGGAGGCGCAATTTCGGCACCGGTATTCCGCGAAATTGCTGACCGGATTTATGCTACTGATCCCGAAGTTGGGATCAACTGGACAGATACTACTCATACAATTCGCACCAATCCTCTTTTAGCTGGTAACTCCCGCGATATTTACTTCCTGAGCCAGTGGCTGGGATACCCTATGCACCTGAGGAACACAGGCGAATATCTCACACAAATTGCTGACAGCACAGGTGTTAGCTATGCATCCGTGGCATTCGATGATGAAACCATTCCCAGCGTAATTGGAATGGGATTGCGTGATGCGGTGTATATACTCGAAAAGCGCGGTATAAAGGTTCAGTTCAGTGGTGTGGGACTGGTTAAAGAACAATCGTTGCCGGCCGGAAGCAAAATAATACCCGGAACACCTGTATTACTAAGCCTTGGATTAAAATAATAAACAAACATAATACTTCAATGACCACTCTTTCGGACATATTACGAAACGTAAACCCAACGCAAATTAAAGGCGCAGCAGATATTGCTATCAGCAGCATTACCTATGATTCGCGTGAAGCTTGTGCCGGAAGTATGTTTTTTGCAGTTAAAGGAACCAGGGTCGACGGTCATAGTTTCATTCAGCAGGTAATTGGAATGGGAACCGTTGCCGTTGTTTGTGAAGAAATTCCCGAAACTGCCAATGAAAATGTAACCTATATCAAAGTTGCCGACAGTAGCATTGCTGCCGGGATAATAGCAGCAAACTGGTTTGGCAATCCCTCGGAAAAACTGAAACTTGTCGGTATTACCGGTACTAACGGTAAAACAACCACTGTAACACTTCTATTTAACCTTTTCAGGCAACTCGGATACCATACAGGGCTACTTTCAACTATTCTCAACAGGATTGATGATGAAATAATACCTTCTACCCATACAACTCCTGATGCAATCCGCATGAATGAGTTACTAAACAAAATGGTGTTAAAAGGTTGCAGCTATTGCTTTATAGAGGTAAGCTCACACGCTGTGGTTCAAAACCGGATTGCCGGACTAACATTTGCCGGAGGAATTTTCTCAAATATCACCCACGATCACCTCGATTTTCATAAAACATTCGATGAATATCTGAAAGCAAAAAAACGCTTTTTCGACGAATTACCAGCAACAGCTTTTGCACTTACAAACATTGACGACCGCAATGGCCAGGTAATGCTTCAGAATACAAAAGCTGCAAAACATACATACAGCTTACAGAGGATGGCCGAATTCAAAGGACGTATAATCGAATCGCCACTCGACGGGCTGCATCTCGATTTCGACGGAAATGAAACATGGTGCCGCCTGGTAGGCAGATTTAATGGATATAACCTTCTGGCTGTATATGCTGCCAGTGTTTTGCTGGAGCAGGATAAACTGGAAGTATTAACCATACTCAGCAACCTCGAAAGCGTTGAAGGTCGCTTTGATTATATCAAATCACCACAAGGCACAATCGGAATTGTCGATTATGCGCATACTCCTGATGCATTGCAAAATGTGCTTGAAACCATCAATCACTTACGTACCGGCAACGAAATGCTGATAACCGTGGTAGGTTGCGGCGGCGACCGGGATAAAGCAAAACGTCCGGTCATGGCCCGGATTGCAGCGCGTTTGAGCGACAGGGTAATACTTACTTCCGACAACCCGCGCAGTGAAGTACCTGAGGAAATAATAGCCGAAATGCTTGCAGGTGTTGAAAAAGAAAATTCCCGTAACGTGCAGAATATCACTGACAGGCACGATGCCATACGGATTGCATGCGCAATGTCGCGAAACAACGATGTAATACTTGTTGCCGGGAAAGGTCACGAAAAATACCAGGAAATAAAAGGTGAAAAATTCCCTTTCGACGATAAAGAAATACTAAAAAAGTACCTGCTCTAACTGATCTGAAAAACACTAACCAATAACAAACGCATCATGCTGTATTACCTGTTTACCTGGCTTGATAAAGCTTACAATATCCCCGGCGCCGGAATGTTTCAGTTCATTTCCTTCCGTGCAGCTATGGCTACGATATTCTCGCTATTTATTTCGCTGATTTATGGTAAAAGGATTATCAACTATCTGAGCAAAATGCAGATAGGTGAAACCGTGCGCGAACTTGGTTTGGAAGGCCAGATGGCTAAAACAGGAACTCCAACCATGGGCGGAGTAATTATTCTGGGTGCAATCCTGATCCCGACACTGCTGTTTGCTAAAATCATGAATATCTATATCCTGCTTATGCTTTTTGTAACAGTATGGCTGGGATTGATTGGTTTTCTTGATGACTACATTAAGGTATTCAGGAAAAACAAAGAGGGACTGGCAGGCAGATTTAAAATCCTCGGGCAGATTGTTGCCGGCTTAGTGATAGGTTCCGTATTGTATTTCAACCAGGGCATAGTGATCCGCGAAAGAGTAGCCGAGAGAAAGACAACAATTCAGGAAGCTACATCGCTGACTCCTTTCGAACAGGTTAAAGACCACAATACTAAATTTAAGGTAACTCCTGTAAAATCAACAAAAACGACAATACCATTCCTTAAAAACAACGAATTCGATTATGCCATTCTTTTGAAATGGGTCGGCGATGATTACCGGAAATATGCATGGCTCATCTTCATCCCTATGGTAATATTTATCATAACAGCCATATCAAACGGAGCCAATCTCACCGATGGCATGGATGGGCTGGCAACGGGTACATCGGCTATTATCGCCATCACGCT
>CAZOXJ010000029.1:17957-27843 GCA_964583325.1 uncultured Lentimicrobiaceae bacterium | reverse complement strand
GCAAAAACGGAGGAGACTTTGGTGAAGGCAGCGGAGATTCTTTGTAAAATATAAATGCAAAATCTTTACTCAACTAAATTGATTTACCTAGTTTCGAAACCAAATTTTTTAGATCTTTTGAATCTCATCATTCTCCCCTCATTAAATAAGGGTTTGTTTTTCAAAAATATATTCTATTTTTGAAAGCGGTTCCAGAATTGGCATTTTGAACATACTATTCAAATATAATTCGTGAAATCAACGCTTTAGTAAGGCTTATTACGCTCGAATTCCTGAACTAACATCCTTATATTAATTCCGCATTAAAAGCACCTACATGAAAATTTCTACTTCCCTCAAAATTGCACACCTCATTTTATTTTTAACCGTTGTAAGTTCTTTGCAGGTTTTTGCCCAGCCGGCAACAAAGGATAAAAACGTTAATCACGATCCTATGGTAATGGTTCGGGGGTATGTGGCTCCTGAAAATGATCAGCCGCTCACAACTGTGGTAACGATCGGCGATTACGATAACTTTTTGCTGGGGATTGATTTTGCTGAAACCAGCATTACCAATAATCCGTTAAATCCACTGCAGTATTATGCCGTTTGGAATACAACCGGAACGGCCGGTGGAAATGGTTACTATACCAACAACGGATTGGACTGGACTTCCGGAAACCCAATCTGGACGGGAATGGCAGGAGATGTGGTTGTAGCTTACGACAGTGCCGGGAAGTTATCCTATCAGAATATGTATGGCAGTATTTCGGGTGTTAAAGTAGCGATCTCGTCAAATAACGGGCAAACCTGGGGTTCACCTGTAGTTGCTATTACCGGTTCGGACAAAAACTGGATGGCTGCCGACCAGACCAACGGGCCATATTCTAACTATTTATACGGAACCATGACGGCCAACAGCGGTGGAAATGTTGCCCGTAGTACCAACCAGGGCACCTCATGGCAAAATATGACTAATCTGTCCACCCAGTCACTTCCCGGAATGTCGGTTTGTGTGGGAGCCGAAGGATCGGTTCAGGGGGGCGCTCAGTATGTGGTTACAAATTCAGGAAGTGCTTTTTCATCCACATATACTTTTTATAAGTCAACTGACGGTGGCCAGACTTTTGTGCAAAAATCTGCACAACAATTCGCAAACACTGTAGGGACACAGGTAAACGGACGTAATTCGGTTCAGAATATGCGTACCCGGCCCTATCCGAACATAGCCTGCGACAATAGCTACGGTCCTCACCGCGGGCGGTTGTACCTGGTTTATGCTTCGAACAATCCAAGTGGAAATGCCAACAAACCCGACATTTACTGCAGGTACTCCGATGATGGAGGTACTACCTGGTCAGCTGGGGCTATTGTAAATGACGATGCCAATTCACAAAACCATAACCAGTGGATGCCGGCAATATGGTGCGAAAAAACGAATGGCCGACTCTATATTTCCTGGATGGACACTCGTAACTGCCCAACCAGCGACAGCGCTATGATTTATGCTTCCTATACAAACGACGGTGTAACTTTTGCCCCTAACCAGCAGATTTCGAACGCAAAGATGAAAATCAACTGTACCTCCTGCGGAGGTGGCGGCACCCCGGCATACGAAGGCGATTACAACGGCATTGCATCAAATCCTAAAGTTGCAATGTTGGCCTGGACTGATTTTCGCAATGGTAATTTTGCAAGCTATGTGGGTTACTTCCCTGATTTCGGACTGCGCGTGGAGCCTGCAAATGATACAATTGACCCTGTTGCAACTTACCAGTTCGTGGTGCCGGGAGTGAAGCTTTATACTGATACCGTATTTGTGTCCGCTTCCATATCCGGAACACCTGGATTGTTTAACATTACTTTCCCGCAGGGAAATAAAATCTGGAACTATCCGGGTCAGATCCCAATCAATGTTACTGCTAATGGTATACCTCCCGTTGGCGTTTACACCATGACAATTATCGCGCAGGGTAGCAATGGTACTCCTGTTCATAAACGCACTGTTACTGTTACTTATGTTATTCCTTCAACCTATTCGGTAGTAACATCATCGCTGCCGGTTGCTGGTGGAACCACATCCGGAGGCGGTGTTTTTAATAATGGATCGCTGGTTACTGTAACGGCCACTCCAAATCCAGGCTGGGAGTTTTATGCATGGTACGAAAATAGCATACCGGTTGCAACAACTCCTTCCTATCCCTTCACATTAATTAACAACCGAAACCTGGTAGCTCATTTTTACCAGCCAACTCAATTATATTCAGTCGCACTAAGCTCAAACCCGGTAGCAGGAGGTGCTGTTTCGGGCGGAGGCAGCTTCCTGGGTGGAACAACTCAAACGGTAGTAGCCACACCAAATACAGGATACACTTTCACTAACTGGACCGAAAACGGAATTGTTGTTTCTACTTCTGCTTCCTATTCATTTACACTGGCAGCCAACAGAGTACTGGAAGCAAATTTTACAGTGCAGCAATTTATCGTCTCCACAGCATCCAGTCCTTTAACAGGAGGTGGAACTACAGGCGGAGGATCAGTTGCTTATGGCACACAGGTAACGCTTACAGCTACCGCATACAGCGGATATGTATTCGAGAACTGGACTGAGAACGGCAATATCGTTTCCACCAATGCAGCCTATACTCTTACAGTTACATCCAACCATAGTTTTGTTGCTAATTTCACTGCACTCACATACCTGGTTACTACTTCCAGTAGTCCTTTAAATACTGGAACTACCTCCGGCGCCGGTTCTTATGTTTATAACACACAGGTTAGTGTTTCGGCAGTTCCGGAAGCAGGGTACAGCTTTTTCAACTGGTCCGAAAACGGGAATATCGTATCCTATTCAGCGACCTACATTTTTAGCATTACTGCAAACCGCGACCTGGTTGCAAATTTCGGTGTTTTTCAGGTGTTCAACATTTTAACCCTTTCGAATCCGGCAAATGGAGGCACAACAAGCGGAGGCGGTGCTTTCTCATTGGGAACACAAGCTACGGTGGTGGCAACACCTAATTCGGGATGGATGTTTGTGAACTGGACCGAAAATGGTACTGTGGTTTCAACTTCTGCATCCTATACATTTGATGTAATTTCTGATCGCACCCTTACGGCTAATTTCGAGGTGCAAACCTTTACCATTAATACAACGGCTCTTCCGAATAACGGAGGTACCACAACCGGAGATGGAATATTTCCTATCGGCAGCCCTGTTACGGTTGTTGCTGATGCGAACAACGACTTTGAATTCGTGGATTGGCAGGAAAACAGCGCAATCGTTTCAACTGATAGCTCGTATTCATTTATTGTTGAAGCCAATCGTTACCTGGTTGCTGGTTTCAGGCAAATCTGCACAATTATAGCAGCGGTTAACCCCGCCCAGGCCGGTAATGCAACAGGTGGTGGGAAATATAGTGCAGGCGAACAGATAACCGTTCAGGCTACACCTAATCCAGGCTGGGCTTTCCTTTACTGGACCGAAAATGGCAACGTAGTTTCAACAACCGCAAGTTATACATTTACAGCAACCGGCAACCGGACACTGGTAGCTCAGATGTTGTCCACCGTGGGTACCGAAGAGTTTACGGCAGCAGGAATCAGAGTTTATCCAAATCCGGCAAAGGATAGGCTCCATATTGAAATTGATGCTTCATCCGCATTGAAGGCTGCTACCATTCAGATGGTAAATTCGCTTGGGAAACCAGTTTATGAGAAATCAGTTTCAAACTCTGATCGTTCAGTGAATATTGATCTTCACGGATTTGCTGAAGGGGTGTATTCAATCCGGATCATTTCTTCCGAAGGAAAAATGATCAACTCAATGGTAGTTGTGCAGAAATAACAAACTCGGCATCATTAGAGCCGGTTAAACGCTTGAAGGCTAATTTTTGGTCCGCCAAGGCATTAACAGTTAAAGGCAAAAACCGGCTCTGATGATTTATTTTAGCTCATTGATTGTTTTCCTGTTTTAAGAATAGCTGGAGCGTAACGTCCACATCTTTTCATGTTCGTTATATTTAATACCATGCGATCATTTCTGAAATTTCAGCAATCATCCAGCCAATCCGAGACGAACAGGAAAATCATATTCTACGTTTTTGTTATGCAAATACAGAAGAAACATGTGTGAAGGCGGCGGAGTTACCTTGAAAATATACTGTGTATTGCTAATCCTTATCCGGACAATTAAAATCTCAACTTTATTTTTAAAACTGTATGGTTAAATCTTTAAGAATTCAGGTTATCAGGTGTATTTCACTTATGTTTTTTTGTAATTTTCTGATCGGTAGTCGCTTATGCACTGCCCAGGTTAAACCGGATTTTGAGTCATTCACAACGAATGAAGATATCGCGATTCTTAATGAACATATCAGGTATACATTTATAGGGGTTAAAGCACATTTCCTCAAACTGGTTATAGATAGGGATGTGGAATTCAAGATACTTAATGAAAAAGGCGCTAAAGTATTAAAACAGTTTACTTTACCTGAGCCCGTTGATGAAACTTATTTTGTTCATGCGCCCGATATCAGAAGCATTAGCCCTTTGCTCGATTATTCTACGGTATTGTCTTTCGAAGGTGAAATTGTGAGGTCCGATAAGTCGACGACAGCAATCACTAATAATCCTAAAATTATAACAGCCAAAACTCTCAGTGATAAAGGCTTTTTCGGAATAATAAGCACTTACAGCTTTGATATCCCTAACCTTCAGGTAGGCGATATTGTAAAAATCAGGTACAAGGTCAGCGCTCCTTTCGAAAACAATATTTATGCTTTATTAATAAGCCGATTCTTCTTTCACCGCAAGTATCCGGTTAAATCATTAGATTTTTCATTTTCATATGACAAGGCTTTGCAGGCTGATGTTATTTTTAATAATAATTGTGCTGTAAGTGCTATTGTTAATGGGGGAAACCGCGATTACACCTGGCATTTCGACAATTTACCCGGATGCCTCGACGAAGAGGGCTCCAGACCGTATGTTGATTTACCCTGGTTTTCATTTCATCCAAAGTTGAACGAAACCCTTGAATACAATTTTGATTCGTTCGAGGAGAATTACGTTAAACCTTGGTATCTCATGACAGGAGATAAAGAAGGTAAGTTCGAATATTATTACAAGGAATACGAACAGGGAATCAATAACCAGGATAATTCAGGCTTTAATAAAGTTGCAAAGAAGTTTAATGATCGTAGAAACGATTCGCTTAATAATCTGAGGCTGTGGGATTTTCAGAAATGGATGTCGGACAGCACTGATTATGATCCCGATACTATTTATTATCAAAGGGAAGAGTCACAACTCATTTCAAAACCAGGTGTCGATCTTTATAATGGAGTGGTTCGTGATCATAGCATTAATAATGTTTATGCAGCAATGATTCCACGTTTGGGTTATAGTTTTTTGAATGCGTACATAATTGATAAACGTGTAGGTGCTTTATCGTCAAAGTATTTCGCTTCGTTACATGAAAATGATTTGCTTTTTGCCGTTCCAATAAATGAGAATGTATCTTACGTTTTACCGGCGTCTGAACGCAATCATTATTATTTCGAAGAACTCCCGTTTTATTATGAGGATTCACCTGTAATTCTTATTCATTATTCTGATTTTAAAGGATATAAGCGTAACTACTACGATTCGTTGCGGGTTGTAAATACACCCGGAAGTATGTTTTCGGAAAATCTTCGTAATGTGAGCAGTATGGTTGATATAAATACCGCAACAATGAGCATGTCGTTTTCAACGAGATTGATACTTTCAGGACAATACTCTACCCTGACAAGAAATCTGTACCTTGGCAATCTGTCGGATAATACCATTAATCCATTGTATCATAGAAAAATATGGGAAATCGGGGGAATTGATAAACCCGGATCTTATTCAATAGTTGGCAATGAATACGTGTTTCCTTATAAAACAACTGTGAAGGCGAACTATACAAGTAAAGCAATAAAAAAAGAGGAAGATAACACTTTTGAGATTGATGTGGCCGACTGGTTTCTTCATGCTATTTATCCGGAATTCACCTCAGCAAACAGGACTACTGCTTTCTATCCTGATTTTATGGGTTCAGATAAGTATTTCTATTTGTTGACATTCGATAAAGACATTGAGATAACTGATGCCCCCGTAAAAATTAACCTTGAGAATTCGATGGGAACCTACACTTTTAACCTGGTTCAGAACGATAAAAACAAGATATTGATAACAAGTTATTTTGTGACAAAAAGTAATAAAGTGCCAGTTACTGATATTGCTGAAGTTGAACAAATGTATAATGCGGTTAAGAGCAGAAAAGAGTTCAAAATTAAATTTAAAATAGTCAACTGAAAAAAGTAGAATAGCTCGTTAATCTGTTTATAAGGAAACTGTTCTTGCGCTTTACTAATGAAATAGTTATGAACGATCTCACCATCACCCTTATTCAACCCGACCTGGTTTGGGAAGATAAAAAAAACAACTTGCTGAAGTTTGAGGACTTCTTTCATCAGATGGATCGGAAGACTGACCTTATCGTGCTGCCCGAAATGTTTAATACCGGTTTTGTGGTCGATCAGCGGTCGCTGGCCGAAGATATGAATGGCCCAACTGTGGCCTGGATGGCCGAACAGGCTGCAAAGCTCAAAAGTGTCATTACAGGAAGCCTTGTAATTGTCGAAAATGGCAACTACTTCAACCGGCTGGTATGGATGCAACCTGATGGAAAATTTCAGACCTACGACAAACGCCATCTTTTTCATCCTGGCAATGAGCACAAGCAGTTTTCGCAGGGAAATAAAAAATTGATTGTCGATCTGTTTGGATGGAAAATCTGTCCGCTGGTTTGTTACGATCTTCGGTTTCCGGTCTGGAGTAAAAACACCTGGAGCGACGGCACTTATGAGTACGATATCCTGCTTTACATAGCCAACTGGCCGGCAGGAAGAAGCTATGCATACCGTCAACTCCTTATTGCCCGTGCTATTGAAAATCAGTGTTATGTGGCAGCCGTTAACCGCGTAGGTATTGATGGAAAAGGAACCAACCACCAGGGCGATTCAACAGTTATCGATTTCAAAGGGAAACACCTGGTCGAAATTGCACCCGACGAAGAAGGAATGGAAACACTAAACCTGGATTATGCTAAACTGGCTGATTTCCGCACAGGTTTCATGGTGGGGATGGACTGGGATAGGTTTGAGATAAGGGGTTAGGATTTTGGGGTTGGGATTTAGGGTTTACGGGGATTTATCAGGTTTATGAGTTAATATTTTATGTATGCGTAAAACTTTAGTGGTGTTTACAATTAGTTTTATGCCGACGTAAATAGTAATTATCCGAAATTTGTAGTTTCGATGGACGAAATTCCTTTCGACAACGACCAAGGCATTCATCATATCAGGTTAAGAGATTTTCTTACCCGGAAATTTTAATTTCTGGCCATTTGTAATAAATGTATATATCAAAAGGACTTTTAATGGATAAATATTTAATAGTAGGATTAGGAAACGTAGGTGAAGAGTACGCAAATACCCGCCACAATATTGGTTTTATTGTAGCTGATGCATTGGCAAATGAGCTGGGGGCAAAATTCGCCATCGATCGCCACGCTTATAAAACTGAAGCCAAACTTAAAAATAAACTGCTGATCATTCTAAAGCCCACCACCTTCATGAACCTGAGCGGCAAAGCGGTGAAATACTGGTTGGATAAGGAAAAAATCCCCCTCGAAAACCTGCTGGTTATAACCGATGATGTCGATCTCGACCTGGGCGTTCTGCGCCTGCGTACCAAAGGAAGCGGTGGAAGTCACAATGGATTGAACCATATTATTGAAACTCTCCTCATAACGGATTGGGCTAGGCTCCGCTTTGGAATCGGCAAGGATTATGCCCGTGGTTTCCAGGTTGATTATGTATTGGGACAATGGTCGAAAAAGGAAGAGAAAATCCTTAGTCCACGCATCGAAATGGCAGTTTCTATTGTTAAAAGTTTTGTTCTGGCAGGCCCAACTCAGGCGATGTCGGAGTTTAATAATAAGTAAATTTTTAGCGTCTGCACACCCGCATTTTTAGTGTCTGCACACCCGCAATTTTAGTGTCTGCACACCCGTATTTTTAGTGTCTGCACACCCGCAATTTTAGTGTCTGCACACCCGCAGGGTGTCTGTACACTAAAAATAAGTTTCCCGTTTTTTAAAATTGTGATCCCGAAAGTGGCCAAATCTGGAATCAAATTACAGATCTGGCAGATATTTCTCAATTCTATTGCCGACAGAACTTTTATCAACTCTCTCAATTTATTCACTTAATTTTGAACCCGGATAGCTTTCATTTAGTTTCCGGATTCCTGCTTGCACCTTTTCACCCATTTCCTATTTGCCATTTTCTATACCCATGCCCTCCAACACCCCATCCATAAAAAAAATCTGGAATATTTCATGGCCCATCATGATCAGCCTGGTGGCCCAAAATATTGTTAATGTTACCGATACTGCTTTCCTGGGGCATGTGGGTGCCGTTGAACTGGGTGCTTCGGCTATCGGCGGACTGTTTTATGTCACACTGTTCATGGTCGCTTACGGTTTTACAACGGGTGTACAAATTTTGATAGCCCGCAGAAACGGTGAGAAAGATTACCCTGCCATCGGTTCCATTTTCGACAATAGTTTTTACTTCCTGGGGATTTCAACCCTCATTATCACCCTGCTTATAGTGCTTTTCGGCGATCAGTTGCTGAAACCGTTTATTGCTTCGCCGAATATTTTTGAAGCAAGTACTATTTATTTGAAATACAGGATTTTCGGATTGTTTTTTGCGTCGTCGGCTTTGCTCTTCCGCTCCTTTTATACCGGGATTGCTTTTACCAAATACATCAGCATCAGCGCTGTGATCATGGCCGGGTTAAATGTTATACTCGATTATGGATTGATATTTGGCAAACTCGGTTTGCCCGAAATGGGCATCGCCGGTGCCGGTCTGGCTTCTGCAATTTCCGAAGCGTGTGCTCTGGCATTCTTTTTTGCGATAACCGCCCGCAAAGCTCACCTGGAAAAATTTAAGCTGTTTTCGTTTGTAAAACCCGACATTAAAATTATCCGTACTACTCTCGATTTATCGCTCTACATCATGATACAGTTTGTATTATCACATGCGGTGTGGTTCGGGTTTTTCCTGCTAATCGAAAAAATGGGAGAAACGTCGCTGGCTGTTTCCAATATAATACGAAGCATTTATATGTTACTTATGATACCCGCCTGGGCAATGAGCTCAGCCACAAGCAGCATTGTAAGCAATGCCATTGGCGAAGGTTTTTCGAAACAGGTTATCCCGATTGTAAGAAAAGTACTGCTTTTAAGTATGGGAATTATGCTTTTGGTTGCAGTACTGGCTGCATTTATACCGCGATTTATGATTTCCATTTATACCAATGATCCTGCTTTGCTTTCCTCTTCTGTTGCATCTTATTACATCATTTTAGGAGCTGTATTCCTGTTTTCGGCTACTATAGTTCTTTTCAATGGCGTACTTGGTACTGGAAATACTCGCACCGGACTGGTGATTGAATTAGTTACATTGAGCATGTACCTTGTTTTAGCATGGCTGTTGGCTGTGAAACTTCGTCAACCTATTGAGGTTGTGTGGCTTTGCGAGTACATGTACAGCATCGTACTGGGCACACTTTCGTGGATTTACCTTAAAAAAGGGAAGTGGGAAGGAAGGGTTATCTGAGTTGACGGGATTGTTGGAGTTGACGGGGGATAAGGGGACAAGGGGACAAGGAGAGGGGCGACAAGGAGAGGGGCGACAAGGAGAGGGCGACAAGGAGAGGGCGACAAGGAGAGGTGCGACAAGGAGAGGTGCGACAAGGAGAGGGGAGAAAAGGAGAGGGATGAAAAGAAGATAAGCATTGAATT
>CAZOXJ010000029.1:0-17857 GCA_964583325.1 uncultured Lentimicrobiaceae bacterium | reverse complement strand
TTTGGATTTTGGTATTTGGATTTTGGTATTTGGCCTTTGGTATTTCGATTTTGGCCTTTGGTTTTTTCAATTTCTTGCATCTTTCAAAAGATTATTCCTATCTTTCGACCATTAAAACAGGATTTTCATACTAATTAGGCTCTATGGAATGGTTCGTAATAGTTAATCCCAATGCCGGGAAACGCAAAGGTGAAAAGGATTGGCTCGAAATAGCAGCGCAACTTACTGCTGCCGGAATTGAATTTACCAATGTGTTCACCGAGCACCGTAACCATGCGGTTGTTTTGGCACGTAAATATATCGAAAACGGATACCGTAACATTATTGTTGTAGGTGGCGATGGTACTTTAAACGAAGTAGTTAACGGTATTTTTACCCAGGCACATGTTCCTTCAAACGAAATAACCCTGGCCATGATACCGGTTGGAACAGGCAACGACTGGTGCCGTATGTTCAACATTCCGGGTGATTATAAACAGGCGATACAGCTGATCAAAAAAAGAAAAATCTTTACACAGGATACCGGAACCATAAAATATATTTCCGGCGACGGGAAAGAGATAACCCGCTATTTTATCAACATGGCAGGAATGGGATTTGATGCCCTGGTTGCCAAAAAAACCAACAAGCAGAAGGACGAGGGCAAAGGCAACCCCCTCTCTTATGTTTATAATATCTTATCGAGCCTTTTCAGCTACTCAATTACTAAAGTCTCCATACTGCTTGACAGCGGGAAAATTACATCCGATATATTTAGTATGAGCGTAGGAATATGCCAGTACAACGGTGGAGGCATGAAACAGGCTCCCGGCGCTTTGCCTGACGATGGACTGTTTGATATGACGCTTATAAAACCGATAGGGAAGTTCAAAATCATACGTAATATCATAAAGCTATTCGATGGAAGTTTTACCAAGCTGCCCGAAGTCAGCACGTTTCGTTCATCAAAAATAATCATTCACTCTGAACCCAAAATGTTCCTCGAAGCTGATGGCGAATCACTCGGTCATACTCCTTTTGTGTTCAATATCCTGCCGCAAAGCCTGAATGTTGTTAGTGGGATTGTGAGTGAAAAGTGAAAAGTGTTGCTTCGCTCTGCTCACAATGACAGTGAAAAGTCAAGAGTTGAGTCATTTTAAATAGAATTTCGGGGGTGAAGTTTTAGAAAAGTGAATAGACTATATAGGTAGATGAAGTGTGATAAATGCACATTACTACCAATTTGTATGTCTCTCTTAACAAGCCATTAACTATTTTTTTTACTTATTGCATTATAAAACCATTACTTTTGCATGCAATAAAATGAATATGAAGCTCAAGCAAATCCGTAAATACTTTAAAAATGCCCTGCTCATTGCTCTTTCAATGATTGTAGTGGCAGGGGTTACCGGATTTTCCTATAAGGCTCATTATTGCCACGAAAAATTATCGGGCATTGCGCTTTATCCTGAATTAGGACTTCAGCAATCAATATCCTGCGGTTGTAAAGACGATAATAATTCAATGAATACGGGTGCCGCAGACAATTCAACTGTCTTGAAGAAATACAGCTGTTGCTCCAATGTAAGTTTTTTTAGCAAACTTACTATTGAGTCACATATAAACGATTTTACAGCACATGTTTCAGTTCTGCCAGCAACAATTGGAACTAATATTATTATTACTGATTCTGATATTTCTCAGACAAAAAACCTTCAGATTACGGATACTGGTTTCCTGCCGGTTCCTTTAGCAGGGCGAAAGCTCGTGCTTTTCCTTTCGCAGCAGCGTATTCCATCCAACATTTACTACTGTTAAGGGGCTTCCCTTCAACAATTTGCTTCTGAAACACCATCACGTTTTTTTCAACGGATTGGATTCATTGAAGTAATTAGTTTTCAACAGCTTGTAAATTTCTGCTTAATTTATAATCATGTCAGCAAAAACAATTGTAAAAATAATATTTGCCCTGATTTTCGTGATCGGGGCCGGAAAAATAAGTGCCCAGTCATTAAGTGGCGAAATTATAGCCATGGACGAACACGGAAATCCCGAAAAATTACCCGGCGTTAATATTCAATGGGCAGGCACTACCAGCGGCACCAGTACCGATGCCGAAGGTAAATTCAGGCTTTCGCGCAAAGGAGTTGTAACTCAGCTTATAGTGGTTAGCTCGCTTGGTTATGAAACCGATACAATCGATGTTAAAGGTATTAACCAGATTGATATTACCATGCGTGAAAGCGCTAACCAACTCCGGGAAGTGGAGGTTAAAGCAAACATTGGCAGCACGTTTATTTCGCAGGTTGACCCTCGAAAAGTGCAGGTTATCACCAGCAAGGAATTGAAACGGGCTGCCTGTTGTAACCTTTCCGAAAGTTTCGAAACCAATTCGTCGGTTGATGTTATGTATGCCGATGCTATTTCGGGTGCAAAACAGATACAGATGCTCGGACTTTCAGGCATTTACAGTCAGATTATTTCCGAAAATGTTCCGCTTCTGCGCGGCCTGGGGGCTACATTCGGGCTTGGTTATATTCCCGGTCCGTGGATGGAAGCCATTAGTGTGTCGAAAGGCGCTTCATCCGTAATGAACGGCTATGAGTCAACCACAGGATTGATAAATGTTGAATATAAAAAGCCGGCTGAAAGCGAAAAGCTTTTTCTTAACGTTTTTGCCAATCAGCACGGACGGCTCGAAGCTAATTTCAATGCAGGCACCAGGCTTAACGACCGCCTCAGCACAATGGTTTTAGGCCATGCCAGCACGTTCCAGTCGCCATTCGATAAAAATGACGATAAGTTTATGGATATCCCTAAGCTTACGACCTACAATTTCATAAACCGCTGGGATTATGATATTCCCGGCAAGTATGATTCGCGTTTCCTGATCAAATACATGGACGAAACCCGTACCGGCGGATACATGGATTTCAACCCGGATACATACAATCCGGAGATTGACAACATCAGCAATCTGTCCGAAACCTATGGTTTTCACTTACGGACCAAACGCCTGGAAAGTTTCTGGAAAAACGGCATTATCCTTAACGATTATCGCAGCGTAGCAGTTATAGTATCCGGGATTTACCATTCGCAGGAAGGCTTTTTCGGTGAAAACAAATACGATGCAACCCAGAAGAGTGTTTATGGCAACCTGATATACCAGGATGCACTGGGAGGAAACGAAAACCACCGCATCACAACCGGATTAAGTTTTATTTACGACAATTACGACGAAGACTATTTTCGCCGCGATTACACTTATCTCTACCAGGATATTGGAATGGTTGATGTTACTGAGCCAATGGATACTTTGTTCACCGTTGTCAGGTTTTCGGATACTACGTATGTTATGGATCGTAAGGAAATTGTTCCCGGCGCTTACCTCGAATACAACTGGACACCCATACCAGACCTTACACTTATCGGAGGTATCAGGGCTGACCATCACAACAAATATGGCTTGTTTTTCACGCCACGCTTTCATCTCAGGTATAAGATTTTACCAACTACATCTTTACGTGCTTCTGCCGGAAAAGGATATCGCAGCGCCAATTTGTTTGCCGAAAATTTTTCCATCATGGCCAGCCAGCGCATCATTCATATGGAGAGTGATTTAAAGCAGGAAAATGCATGGAATTTTGGGGTAAACCTTACGCACGATTTCCGTTTGTTTGGCCGTGATGCGCAGGTTGATCTGGAAGCATACCGCACTAATTTTATAAGCCAGGTAATTGCCGATCTCGACAGTGTTCCGTCGGATGTATATTTTTACAATCTTGATGGACAATCGTATGCCAACAGCTACATGGCTCAAATTACATTCGAACCGGTAAACCGGCTTTCGGTTTTGGCGGCCTTCAGGGTAAGTGATGTAAAAACCACCATAAACAATGAACTTCGGCAGAAACCGATGGTAAATGCATATAAAGGCATTGTTTCGCTTAATTATGCTACCAAATTCGATAAATGGAAATTCGATTTTACTACCCAGTTTATCGGGAAAGCACGAATACCTGATACCGAAAAAATGCCAGCTTCCCTGCAACGCGAGGATTATTCGCCTGCCTATGTGCAGCTTTTTGCGCAGGTTACACGTAAATTCAAGGTTTTTGAAGTTTACCTTGGCGGCGAGAATCTTACTAATTTCACACAAAAGGATCCGATAACCGAAGCTTTTGCGCCTTACCATACCCATTTCGATACATCTATGGTTTGGGGCCCACTCGTTGGAGCTACGGTGTATGCCGGGTTCAGGTATGTTATTAAATAGCTTATCTTCTGGAATTGAAAATGCATCTGGCGAAAGAAAAAGTAACAAATACATATTTACATTGTTATATGTTTTCTTGTAAACCGGTAATTTGGAAAAAATTAATCCTTTCTCAAAATGTTAAATTAATAATCAATATAATGAAAACCAGTCTGATAATCTTTTTAACCATTCTTGCATCCTATGGTGCATTCAGTCAAACCGCCACTAATTTTATTTGTAATGATTGTGACGGAGTGAGCCACAATCTTTTTGAAGAACTGGATGAAGGCAAAGTGGTGATACTTTGCTGGGTTATGCCGTGCGCTTCGTGTATTGGGCCAACCAAAACTACCTATAATGTTGCCCAAAGTTTCACCCTTACACACCCTGGCAGGGTTAAAATGTACGTCTGCGACGATTTTGCAAATACAAATTGTTCATCCTTAAACAGTTGGTGTAATCAGAACGGGCTCACAAATACTACCAGGTTCTCCAATTCCGCTATTAAGATGAGCGATTACGGCTCCAATGGTATGCCTAAAGTTGTTGTAATTGGTAATTATACACATCAAGTGTATTATAACGCAAACAATACGGTTAATATAACTCTTCTCACTAATGCTATTGCCACTGCCCTTGAGGATTTTTCAGTCAGTATAAGCGATCCGGCCCTGGTTGACGATATTAAAATCTATCCCAACCCGGCTGATAACCAGGTTTCATTAAATTTTACTTCGCAGAAATCAGGATCATGTGAACTAACCTTTTTTAATACTTTAGCCATACAGGTTTCCCCATCAAATTATTTTGACCTGAAACAGGGAGAAAATACCATCAGCGTTAGCACTAAAGAGTTGAAAAACGGCATTTATTTTGCTCATTTAAAAACAGATTCAGGTGTGAAGAAAGCCAAATTCGTGGTTTCACATTAAGTCCTGCTGCCTCACTACATAAACCTAATTAATTCTCACTAACATGAAATTAGCTTTTCTGATTGGAGTAATCGTACTGTTTTATACCAATCAATTGGTTGCCCAATGTTGTTCAGGAGGCTCGGGAAGTCCTATAGCCGGAGGAACTTCTCAGGGAGTACTGCTAAAAAATCAACTTGAATTGAATTCGAACCTGCAGTTTATCCAGAGCGAAAACTTTTACACCGGCAGTAAACCCGATACTGAGAATAATTATTTTGACCAATACCGCAGCCTCTACCAATATTTCAGGGTAGCGTACGGAGTTACATCCGATTTAACCATGTCAGTCGAAGGTGGAAACTATTTTTATAAAGAAGAAGTCGGACTCGATGCTGATCCTGAAAGGACTTTTAATTCGAAAGGATTCGGCGACCTGATCTTATTCCCGCGATACAGGATTCTGAATTATTGTAAAGGTAATGTCACCAACGAAATTACATTAGGATTAGGGTTTAAAATACCCATTGGTAGTTATAATGATTCGACTATGAGAACAGAACCATTTTCGGGCGAAAACTACTATGTTACTAACCCGCAATCTGTTCAGATGTCGTCAGGTGCGCAGGATTTTATTTTTTATGGTTTTTGGTATCGTGGTAATTCCCAGAAAAAATTCAGGGTTTTTGCAAATATGATATATGTTAAAAAAGGATGGAATCCTCTGGGCGAAAAACTCGGCGATTTTGCCAGTATTGGGCTTTTTGCGGGAAAAACTTTCTTTAAAAGCCTGGGTACAACTGTTCAGCTTCGGTATGAAATAGTAGACAAAATGCAACTGAATGAAAACATTTTGCTGTATGCCTATCCAAGCTATGACCCCGAAGCTACAGGGTATCAAAAAGTATTCGTTAGTCCACAGCTAAGCTACTCAATTAATAATCTCAGTATTTACGGAGTAGTTGATATACCTGTGTATCAATACTTAACCAAAACACAGATTGGTACACAATACCAGTTCACGGTTGGCCTTTCCTACAAACTGATGACTTTTAAGAATAAAAATGCCGAAGCAGGCGATTATTATTGCCCTATGCATCCCGATGTGCGATCGGTTGTTAAAACTCAGTGCAATAAATGCGGGATGGATTTGATTAAAGACTAAAATTCAAATACAGGAGAGCAGGGAAATAACTCCATTAGCCTAACAAGACTATAGCAATTGTGCATTCAGAAGAAAATCAGCTGACTGCCTTCAGAACTGTACAAGCGAAATGGATGAGAATTTTCCAGGATTTCCTGCTCTCCTTTATGTCAATAATTATACCTGGTTCACTGGGTTTGGTCCGCCGGGTCCAAGGTATTTGGCTTCACCGAAAGCCAGGATCGGGAAAAATATAAATGAAAGCAAAACCAGACCGACAGTAAAACCTGCAGTTTTGCCGAAAGAAAGCGAAAGGTTATGATAAACAATTATCACCAATACTATATTTACTACCGGAATTAGCATCAGCAGCAGCCACCACCAAGGTTTGCCGACAATCTCCAGCAGAACAATAATATTATAAAACGGGATAATGCAGGCCCATCCCGGCTTACCGGCCTTTTCATAAACCATCCACTGTGCAATAATTAGTAAGATTCCCAGTATGATGGAACCAAAGAAAAAAGGATTAAAGAAATAGTCCATGTGCAAATGATTTTAAATTGTTTTCCTACTCGTATGGCTTTTCGGTTTCGCCCCGTTTAGTGGTTTCCGGACTCCATTATTAATATCAAAGATAATGAAATATAATCGCAGCCCACATGTGAGTTAATATTTTAAGAGATAATCAAGATTGAGTGGTTATGCTTCTGTAAATAAAGGCTCCGGAACTTTAAACAGCGGCTTTATTTCCAAATTTCAGATTTTCAGTAGTCACACGGATAAACAGATTTTGCTTTATTTTTCAGCAGCTTCTTTCCAGTCGCCGCTTTGTTTTAGAAGATTGATCAGAACATCAATCGCTTCGTTTTCCGGAATATTTTTAAATGCGATATCCTTTCCCTTATAAAGTGTAACGCTGCCTTTACCCGCGCCAACATACCCGTAGTCAGCATCGGCCATTTCGCCCGGGCCATTTACAATGCAGCCCATTACGGCTATTTTAAGCCCTTTCAGATGTTGAGTCGCGGATTTTACCTCCTGCAATGTTTTCTCAATATCAAATAATGTTCGTCCACACGAAGGGCACGAAATAAACTCGGTGCGTGTAATCCGGGCGCGGGTAGCCTGCAGAATGGCAAAGCTGGTTTGGGCAACTGTTTCGGCATTTATTTTTTTCGAAACCGGCCAGATGGCATCTCCAATCCCGTCAATAAGCAAACTTCCGAAATCAATAGCGCTTGCTACCTGAAAGTGCAGCAGATTATCAGTGAGATAGCTGTTTTTTAAAATAATTGGTTTTGTATCATACAGATCATACCGAGCAAGCCGGCTTCTCATTTCCACTGCGTTACCTTCAGCAACCTGAAGCTGCGAAAGGTTGTGCTGAGGCAGTATACCGGTGGTATTAAAATGCTCGTCAACAATGCAAATCTCCCCGGCTTTTTCAATAATAACACTAATCGGATAATTGCCGCCAATACCCGAAACGGCTATAGTTTCACGCTTTGCCTGGTATCCGGATTTTAAGTGTTCAGATCCGGCGATTACATGATTGCTGCTTCGCTCAGTATTATAACGTTCAGTAATTGCAAGAGCTACAGGGATTTCAATTTCCGGCGCTCCTGTAAGCGAAACGCGAATGGTATCGCCGATTCCTTCTTCGAGCAACGTGCCGATTCCGGCTGCTGATTTTATGATGCCATCGTCACCATCGCCGGCTTCGGTAACTCCAAGATGAACTGGGAAATTCATTCCTTCTGCCATCATTTTCTGAACCAATAAACGGGTAGATTGCACCATTACCCGCACATTGCTCGATTTCATTGAGAAAACAACATTGCTGAACCCTTCATTGATACAAATCCGGCCAAACTCCAGCGCACTCTCCACCATTCCTTCGGGTGTATCTCCATACCTATCCATTATGCGGCTGCTCAACGAACCGTGGTTTGTACCAATGCGGATTGCGGTTCCGTTATTTTTACAGATCGTAAGTAAAGGGTGCAGGCGTTCAGCTATCCGTTCAAGTTCTTCGTCGTAGGCTTTATTGCTGAGGTTTCCGGAAGATAGGCGTTTGTCGGTGTAATTTCCGGGATTAATACGTACTTTTTCGACTATACCGGCAGCAATTTCAGCCGCGTGCGGATTGAAATGAATATCAGCAATCAAAGGTACGGTGACACCTTTTTGCCGCAATCCCTTTTTTATCAATGCCAGGTTATTAGCTTCTGTAATTCCCTGAGCAGTAATGCGTACCATTTCGCAGCCAGCATTCACCAGCCTGATACTCTGAGCTATGGTTGCTTCAATATCGTTGGTGTCGGTATTGGTCATGGATTGAATACGGATGGGAAATTTCCCGCCAAGCGGCAGTTCGCCGATATGTACTATCCCTGAAGTATATTTTGGGAACATGTTGGATTTGGAATAAAGGAATAGCGCAGGCGAAAGTTATCTTATCCGATTATTTCCCTGATTTCCGGATCGTTTTCAACCATTTTTTTCAATGCTTCCTTGCACAGATATTTCTTGGTTTTGGCGTAAAACTCTGATTTATAGCCCATATTATCGGCAATCTCTTTAGCTGACATTTTGGTTAAAAACAGTTTCAGCAGTTTCTGGCAGTCTTCGCTCAGGTTTTCGAACTGCCTTACAAACGATTGGTATTTTTCCTCGTATTCCAGGTGTACTTCCAGCCCGACTTCCGGTGTGTCAAGCCAGCGGGTAAGTTCATCCTGGTTTTTGTAAGTCATTCGTTTACGCTTTAGCCTTTGAAGCCATATGTTTTTACTGATTGAATACAGATAGGTGATGAACGATGAGCTCAGTTCAAAATTATCATCTTTTATCTTGGTTAAAATTACCAATAGCGCTTCCTGAAATACATCTTCGGCATCCTCTTCGAGGCCTGCGTTGTTTTTAATAAGATATTTTATGGAAGGGAAAAATTCCTTATACACATAGCGAATGATAAAATCACTATTAAGCCGGAGGCCTTCAACTATGGCATAATCTGAATAGTGAATCATTTCCTTTGCGAAGGTATTTGGTCAAACAGAATTGTAACCCTGCAAAACATCATTTACGACACAACCAAAGTTATGTATGTCAGTTTGTTAAGGCAGGTTTCAGTGGTTTTTGGGTTGTGAAGGTAATAAATATTTTAAAAAACCTATCTTCCTGTTTAATCATTTTTCAACCATACGTTGTTATGAAGCTTATTACCAGTGTTTTAAATTTTAAGTAAATTTTCAGGATGAAGATATTCTGAAAAAAAAATTTGAAAATGTTGTAATATTGTTTTTTGCTAATACACCCAGGTTATGTCAGTACTTTCAGTTATTATTCCGGCTTATAACGAAGGCCGCACCATTCATCATATTCTCGACCGTGTTAGAACTGTTGAGCTTATGAATAATGTTGCTAAAGAAGTAATTATAGTTAATGATTGCTCTACCGATGATACCGAAGAAGCCATTACCCGTTACCGGGACGAATTCCCTGATTTCGGCATCCGGTACCTGAAACATGAAGTAAACCAGGGAAAGGGTGCGGCAATTCATACCGGTATCCGCGAGGCAACCGGCGATTACATTATTATTCAGGATGCTGACCTCGAATACGATCCGGAGGAGTATAATCGTTTGCTGAAACCTGTTTTAAAAGGAAGTGCCGATGTAGTTTACGGCTCACGGTTTATCGGTGGCAAACCTCACCGGATATTGTTTTTCTGGCATACCATCGGGAATAAATTCCTCACTTTTGTAAGCAATATGTTTTCAAATCTGAACCTTACGGATATGGAAACCTGTTACAAGCTGTTTAAAAGTGATATTCTCAAAAATATTCCATTGGTCGAAAAACGCTTTGGATTTGAACCTGAGGTTACTCAAAAGATTTCGCGCATTCCCGGTATCCGTATTTATGAAGTTGGAATTTCCTACTACGGACGAACCTACGACGAAGGGAAGAAAATAGGTTGGAAAGACGGATTCAGGGCTTTGTACTGTATTTTAAAATATGGTTTAAGTCATGATAAAAGTCGATTCGTCAAAATCAAGGATACGGCGCAGATTCATTTATCAAAAAAAGCCGGACTCTGGCTTGCAATACTCTTAGGTGCTTTCTTCTTCATTAACGGAACGCAGGGACTCAAAAAGCATTATCATTCATCAGGCTACACCCATATTTTTGTTTCCGACGGATTGGGTTATTACCAATACCTGCCGGCGCAGTTTAATGTGAAAAATCTCAAACATGGTCAGAAATGGTATCTCATTCTTGACGATGGAACGCCTTTTAACAAATTCACCTGGGGTGTGGCATACATGCAGGCTCCGTTTTATTTTGCCGCCGAATTATGGCAGAGTTTCACAGGTCAGAAAAGCGATGGATATACAGCAACAAACGGTTTCTTTATTTTATTAGGAGCAATGATCTATTGTTTCCTGGCATTATTGCTGATTTTCAAAATGCTGCAACCACGCTTCGGAATGCTCTTGTCACTTGCTACAGTTGTTTTGCTTTTTTATGCTACCAACCTCATATTCTACACCTTGGTTGAGCCGGCCACATCGCATGTATATTCGTTTTTCCTGGTTACACTTTTTGTTTACCGTACACCTTTTTTCTACCGCAAACCTTCAGTTGCAAACCTGTTGTGGCTGGCTGTCCCTCTTGCAATAATAATTCTGATACGGCAAACCAGTGGAATTATCGCATTGTATCTTCTGCTTTATGATATAAAGAGCTGGAAGTCATTTGGTTTGCGCATAGTTTTCTGGTTGCGGAAATGGTATCTGGTTATGCTGATGGCGGTGGTTGTTTTCATCGTTTTCATACCACAATTTGTTTACTGGCATCTTATCACCGGAAAGTATTATGTATATGCTTACGGTTACAATAAAATAGTTGACGAAACATTTCTTTTCTGGAAAAATCCTCAAATTGGCGAAGTGCTTGCCGGACCGGTATCGGGATGGATTATGTACACGCCTGTTATGATTTTCGCTTTGATCGGGATGGTATGGATGCTGGTGAAAAAAGAAACTACATCGTGGGGAACCGCACTGGTATTCGTAGTTGTGCTATACGTGATTTCGAGCTGGTGGTGTTATACATTCGATTGTGGTTTCGGGCACAGGGCTTTTATCGATTTTTACGGGTTGCTCGCCTTGCCGTTTGCGTTCACATTTCAGAAAATATTCCTTCAACGGAAACTGGTATTAAAACTTCTCATTGTTCCCGCACTCGTATTTTTGATGTACCTCAACATCCGCCTTTCGATGATGTACCGCTGGGATCCATGCTGGAACAGACCGTCGTGGACCTGGAAACATTATGGAAATGTAATTCACAGGGCTTCGGTGGGCGGCGATTACAAGCAAAATTATCACCAGCTCAATGATTAAACGCATATACTAAAATTCATTTTAAACAGTTATTATGCTACACCACTTTTACAGCACCATTCTATGAAAATAGCCAGACTACCCTTTTTCGTAATATTCTTTTTATCATTGTTAAACCAGGCTGCTGCACAAACCACTAACTACAGCCTGTGGCTCGATCATCTTCCTTACAACAACTGCAAGGCTGTAGCCGAAGCCGGCGATAAAATTTTCGCTGCTACGCCTTATAGCCTCATTTATTTTGATAAAGCGGATAACAGTTTAAACCGGCTTAATAAAGTTACCCCCGACGGACTTTCGGATATAGGCATCAGCAGTATTGGTTACAGCAGCCAGCTTAATACATTGGTTGTGGCTTACACCAATACCAATATCGACCTGGTAAAAGGCATGGAAGTAGTTAACATACCTGATATCAAACGAAAACAGATTTTAGGCAATAAAACCATCAACAGCATACTGGTAATCGATAAACTGGCATACCTGGCCTGTGGTTTTGGCATCGTGGTGGTGGATATTGAAAAGGAAGAAATCAAAGATACATATTACATCGGGCCTTCCGGTTCGCAGATTGATGTTAAAGCCCTCACTTTTCACGAAGCGGATAATAAATTTTATGCAGCTACCGAAAAAGGTATTTACTCGGCACTGGCTACTTCCAACCTGGCTTATTATGTAAACTGGGTTCAGGATATGACTATAACCGGGCCAAACAATAATTTTAACCTTATTACATCGTTCAGCGGAAAAGTTTATGCCAATAAAACCCGAAACTCATGGGATTCGGATACTATGTTTGTGAATGATGGCAACAGCTGGGCTTATTTTGTACCCAATAATCATTCGAACCGGACTTCGATGCGGGTAAGCGGCGACCGACTGGTTGTTTGCAATTATCTGAATATTACTACATATAAACCTGATGGCACTCAGGAAACGCAATACTCTTCTTATAATCCCGGTTCGATAAGGCCTAATGATGCTGTTTTTGATAAAGACGGAAAACTTTGGGTTGCCGATATCGTGGAAGGCTTGTGGAGCATAGGGAGCGATTTGATAGGGACGAATTATATATTTAACGGTCCTACATCGTACCTTGTTTCGGCTATGGATATCAGCGGGAAAAATGTATGGGCAGTTCCCGGAGGAAGGACAGCTTCTTTTACCGGTCTGTCGAGGATTGCCCAGTGCTACACTTTGGAGGATAACAACTGGAATACATTTAACGCAACCAATACTCCTGAAATGGGTCCGGTTCGTGATATTTTATGTGTAGCTGCCGATCCCCTGGATGCTGACCATGCTTTTATGGGTAGCTGGGGACAGGGATTACTTGAGTTTAACGATGGAGAACTCAAAGAAATTTATACTACTGATAATAGTTCCCTTCAATATTACAATGGATTCGGTGAAGGCTATCTTCGTATCGGAGGCGTTGCTTTCGATAGCTATAACAATCTTTGGGTTACTAACGATGGCGCCCCTGATGTGTTATCAGTTCGTAAATCAACGGGTGAATGGAAATCCTTCAACCTCGGATCGCTGGGAACAGCAATTGATGTAGGAGCACTTGTTATTGATAAAGATAACCAGAAATGGATTCAGCAACGCGACCTTGCTTTATTTGTTTATAACGATAACAATACTCTTGAAAACACTGGCGATGACAGATTTCAGAAACTTACCAGTGCTGTTGGTAATGGTAATTTGCCGGGTACGAGCATTGCAAGCATGGCTGTGGACCGGGACGGACAATTGTGGTTAGGTTCCGATCAGGGTGTGGCTGTTATTTATTCGCCTGGCAATGTTTTTAACGGAGGTAATTTCGATGCGCAGCAGGTTATGGTTGAAGAAGAAGGATATCTGCATCCTTTGCTCGAAACAGAAGCCATTACAGCAATAGCCATTAACGGAAACAACGAGAAATGGCTTGGCACCGACAAAGCAGGAGTTTTCCTGATGTCGGCTGACGGAACCGAAGAACTGCTTCATTTTACCGAAGCTAACAGCCCGCTGCTCTCAAACTCCATTCAATCCATTAAGATTTCGAACAATGGCGAAGTTTATTTCGCTACCTCGCTGGGAATTGTTTCCTATAAAGACTATAAAGTTGAACCGCCTTCCACCCTTGATTCACTGGTAATTTATCCAAACCCGGTTCGCCCGGAGTATAAAGGTCCGATCTATATCAGTAACCTGGTTGCCGAGTCGAATGTTAAAATTACTGATGTAACAGGAGCTCTTGTGTGGGAAACTGAAGCACAGGGCGGACAGGTAGTATGGGATGGCAACAATCTCGAAGCCCGCAGGGTAAATACAGGCGTTTACCTGGTTTTTGTAACCAATCCCGACGGTTCGCAGAAAAAGGCTGGTAAAGTGCTCTTTGTCAGGTAGATTCCGGTTTTCCTTTTATAACGAACTTTTTACCTTTTTCCTGAGGCTGGCAATAATAGCGGTCGGATGACCGAAGTCAGAAGACCGAAGTTCCATTGAAAATAATCCTGTCTTTATTGATAGCAAGCGGTTAGGTAAAGTTAATGGTAATCAATCTTCTATCCGGAGGTTAATAGTTTTTTAGGGAAGCTTCCGGCTTCCGTCTTCTGACTTCCGACAAAATTTTTTACCCACTTAAATAGCAGTAGTACTCCAGAACATGATCTTATCAACCAAAGGAGTAGTTCTCCATTGTATGGATTATTCCGAAACCAGCATTATAGCCAGGATTTATACTGAGCAGCTGGGGTTGCAGTCGTATATTGTAAAAGGAGTACGCAAAAAAGGAGCGAAAATTAAGCGCAACCTTTTTGCCCCGCTTTCCATCATTCAACTTATTGCCAATCATAAGGAAGGCGAAGGTTTACGCGTAATGCGCGATGCTTCATGCGAATACCAGCTCAATGCCATTGCTACCGATATGGCTAAAACAGCAGTGAGTATTTACATGAGCGAGTTGCTGAGCCGGACCATCACTGCCCAAATGGCCGATCCCAACTTGTATTATTTCATCGAAAAAGCGGTACTCAACCTCGATAATACCAACGAATCCATTGCTGGTTTTCCGCTGGCATTTACCATAGGGCTTACCCGGTTTCTGGGTTTCGATCCGCTTAATGATTTCAGTCCCGAAAACAACTATTTTGATATGACAGGAGGCAACTTTTGTGCGCATCCTCCAGGTCATCCATATTATTTTTCGTCGCCGCTCAGCGATGCATTCTCCGAAATATTAAGTGCCATCGAAGCCGGAATTATCAGCATCAAAGCCGATCATAAAACACGCAGTGAGCTGTTGTTGCGCATGCTTGAATACATCAGGATACATATTCCCGCTTTTGGCGAAATGAAATCGGTACAGGTACTCAGCGATGTGCTTAAGGATTAATAACCGGATTGATCCGGTACAACGCAAATTCTTTGTTTTCCCATAGTTTGGTCAGGCGGCTTTGCATAACGCGCGCATACCGCTGCATGGGTTCGCCGGTAAGTGTTTTGTGAATCAGCAAATGAGTGGAACCGGCCTCAGTTACCTGCTTGTGTATGCGTGTGGGATCGTTGGTAAAAGGATCGGCCATGCTTTTGCAACCGGCATACAGAGCCAATGCCCTTGGTTTCGCAAATACCACTACCGATTCGGCGGGTATATTTTTGCTGATAAAAGCAAATGCTTCTATCGAAGATTCCTGCTGCGGTCCTTCGAGAATGTTTGACCCCGAACGCGCTATGCTTATGAGGCCCGGCACAAACAAAAGGATAACCATCACGCCGATTGCTGCCGCTTTTTTACAAGCCGGAATCCGTTGTAAAAGTTCTATGTTTTTTAGTCCTTCGGCAGCATAAAACAGGAAAATAAAACCCAGCGGAACCATTAGCCTGTATGCCGAAAAGTTATTCGGGAACACCAGCAGCATGATTACATAAAAAATAAAAAACCATTCGGTGGCTTCGGCTCCTTTCAGCATACGTTTTACAAAACCGAGCAAAGTCATTGCCAACACTATGGAACCCAGCAGCAACGAAAATCCTTTAAAAACTCCTGTTTCGGGCACATACAGGTACCTGAAAACTTCGAGATGATGTGTGAAATTGAGTGGGATTATCTGTATAAAATCGCCCGAATAGTAAAACATCAGGTAGTCGCGGATGCTGCCGCCCGAAGGAATTTTAAAGATCAATGAGTTTATAATAAAATAGATAAGAACAGGAATAAGTATGAAACTTCCCGCGTAAATCGCAAAATCTTTAATCTGGATTTTCCTCCTCAGCACAAGGATAAGCTGCTCCATTACAATAGCGGCTACAAATACGATTCCTGCCGGCCTGATAGCGAGCATAAAACCGGTAACGCCGGTTAAAAGTATGATTTGTTTCAGGTTGCCGGTTTTTGATTTCTGATACAATATAAAATTCAGCACAAGCAAAGCTGTAAATGGCAGGTCCGACATTACCTCACGTTTGAAAATAATCATCTGGGGATTGTACAGAAAGATCATGGCCAGTACCAAAGCGCTGATCCACGAAAAATACTGCCGGTAAAAAATCACCATCAACAAGCCGAGTATAATGTATATCAGGGAGATAAAAGTGGTGAAAGCAAACATGGTATTACCTGCAATGGCATACACAGGAGCCAGCAACAGCGGAAACCCGACCGGGTAAGCCTGCGGACCGATATAATTTTCCTGGCTGTAAATAAAACCCGTTTCCGATTGCGGAATGCCATTAACGATATTACCGGCCTGGTGAATATACTGAGCAAAATCGTCGCCCCAATCGTGGCTGGTTCGTGTGCCGAGGAATAAAAGCGGGAGAAATAGAATAACAGCGGTAATAATTACATTCCGTGGTTTTGTAAAGATATTTCCGAACCTGGGCGACTTTTTTAATTCCATTCCTGTTTTTGTTTTACCGGCCAAAGTTAAGGAGTATTTTAAAACTGTAGCTAATTCAAGTAAATGCAAAAAAAAGGAAAGAGACGAAAAACTGAAAGTTCTGACAAATAATTCTAAATGACTGTGAGATATGTAAAAGAAGACTATATTTGCTTTAAATACGAGTTTCGCAATTTTTAAAAGATTAATCTATAAAATAAAAACAAACGAATTATGAAAACTTTATTATTATTCCTTAGCCTTGTTATAGTAATAGGATCATGCCAAAAAGAAGATGATATTACGAAAGTAACTTCTGATTTTTCGATTGGAGATTCACTTCTTATTGTTGGTGAAAACCTTGAAATCGTGAACCATAGTGATAGCATTTCTATTCAATATTTCTGGGATTTTGGCGATGGCTCAACATCCGTTGAGAGGACTCCCAAACATTACTATTCTTCTCCCGGAGACTATCTTGTAAAATTGAAAGTATCGGACAATTATGGCATTTCTGACAGTACTCTTCACTCCATTAGAGTAGGGGAACACTTTGTATACGAAATTGTGATAAATAAGCTGGCAACTCAAAAATGGTATCCGGACTTTGGCAGTTGGGACGCAGATAGTATTGGGGTTAATGCTTTGCCTGATGTGTTTTTTTCAATCGGTGAACTTAATAAACCTTCAACTTACGAAACTGAAATAATATATAATCTTGCATCCGATAGATTACCCATAAGTTTCACGATTCCATTTGTTAAAATAAACCCATCCGGACCGAGCCGTTCCGGAATTTTGTTAAATGATAAAGATGGTTCGACTTTCGAAACTCTAGCATCAAATCAAATGAGTGGAGTGTCATTTTCTGATTATACCTATGACAAAATAAATCATACCGGGGAATTTAAAGTTAACTTCTATAGCACATATACTGTAAAATATAAAATCAAATAACTGCCTGCAAAAAACATGATATCATTTAGGAGGCTCGCCTAGCACGATGTACCGTTTGAACTAAAAACCAAAACGACGGTTTTTCTTTGAAATCTGTAAGAAGGGTTTCTTTTAATATGTTCAATCAAACCAATACCCTAATTTTCTGGCACCTTTCGTGTGGAAGCAATTCTCAGATCCTATTGCCGTAATTTTCTTTAAATTCAGGTTAAAAGATCATTCTCAAATTTATTCCTTATTATCGTTATCAGTAATTCAACGCTGATCACAACATCGTAAACGTTGAACAGAACATCATAAACGTTTAGCAGGTAAAAAATTGAGGG
>CAZOXJ010000028.1:26628-27845 GCA_964583325.1 uncultured Lentimicrobiaceae bacterium | reverse complement strand
CAACTTCTGAATGAGAAAGCATCAATGAAAAAATATCATTAAAAATCTTTTCAGCGATTCCTGCTTGCTCAGCAAGAATGGCAAATTGTCTGCCAATTTTCCCTTGAGCTAAATTTTTAGGTAAAAGTCCGTCGTCCAGTGCAAAGTCTTTATCATCAATATGAATACGACTATTTAAAAGGTCATAAGCGGGACTTAACCGATAATCTCCCATCGAGGTTTCGAGTAATGAAAAGTTTTTAAAGTGAGCATCTCCATTTGAAAACAGGTAATTAAATATTAGTCGCTTCAAGAGCTTTGTGGCTTCCAATTTGTATGCAGGCACAGTTGTTTGCATTAGCTGAAACAGCTCCAGATAATTCCCCACATACTTATAATGCTCTCCATGGGTTTGCGGAGTTCTGCCTGCAAGAGATGCGAAATCTTCCTGAGCCAATTTGATGCCATTTTCATTTACATCAAAACGCCTGGTGATATATGCCTGAGCCCCGTTTTTGAAAAATATAAGTGCATTTTCAGCAGTTTCTATACCATAAACCTGACGAGCAATTTGCATCGTAAGATGTTCATTAGCCGGCATTTGATCTCTATTTTTACCTGTATCAGGTATAGGTTTCAGAATATAAGTACCGCGTTCTCCCTCATTGATAAGTCTTAACTTGTTCTTCTCAAGTAAAACCGAAAATTTTTCCTGAACTCCTGAAATAGACATATTTCTTCGGTTTTCTTCAAATAATTCATCGGTTTCAGGATTTGAAGCAGGTGAATCATACGGCAAAACATGATATACTTTTTTGCTTTGAAATACCCTGTTTAAGCAAGCTCTGCTGTAAGTGTCAAATCCTTCAGCTAATGTACCCGGGCAATATTTTATTTCAGGCAAACTCATAGCTTTTCTATTTTAATAACTCTTACTGCACCTATGCTATCATATTTTGCTGTAGTTAACAGTAACCCGAAATAATCATTTTCGTCAATCCGATTATGTTTACAAACTATTTGTTTGTTCGATCCTTCCGGTAACATGTTATAGAAAAATGGAAATAAGAATTTTGAAGAATACTCTTGCTCTATTTTAGGGAGATTTAGACTTATTCCTGGTTTTTTACTGTCTGCCAGCCAGGCATTATGATAACGGAACACAAACGACCCATCATCGTTTTGTGTTAACACGCCTGCTTCTTCATCTTTATATAATATTTTCGCCTGTCTCATTT
>CAZOXJ010000028.1:5380-26528 GCA_964583325.1 uncultured Lentimicrobiaceae bacterium | reverse complement strand
GATAAGCTCTTTATGGTGCATTTTACAACTCTTTATTATGCAAATATATGACAAAAATCACGAAATGCTACTAATAGTGCATTTTGATGCACTTAATAGCTAATTATATTGATAAAGCATATGTTTATTCCTACAAAGTGCAATATAGCGCACTATCAATGTAGGGTTTTGCCGTTTGTGAAAGCATTCTGCCACTGGGATTTTCATGTCATCATTCGTTATTCATCATTCGTTATTCGTTATCCAATTATTTATTATTCGATATTCATTATTTGATATTCATTATTCGATATTCGATATTCATTATTAATCACTCCCTATTCCGCATCCCGAATAATTTATTTTTCCTGTTTACATCGAACCTTTATATTTCCTATTTTTAATGATATTTCACAATTGCCGTTAGTATTTTAAAAAAACATACATAATTCTAATAATCAGATAAATACAACATTTAATTCCCTTTCCCACATGTTTAAAAACCTGCTCCTTCTTGCACTATTAGGCATAAGCCTTGTTTCTTGCAGCGATTTTAACTCCCTTAAAGTAAAGAAAACCAATTTTGGCGACGAAGTTTTGCGCGCCCAAAACCTCGTTTTCACATTCAACAAAGAACTGCTCAACGATTCTTCTCTCATAAACCGATGGGATTCGGTGCAATACATAAAGTTCACCCCTCCTATTCCCGGAAAGTTTATGTGGACAGGCAAATCGGAACTCACTTTCTCTCCAATGGGATCACTGCTTCCGGCAACCAATTACACAGCCACTCTCAGTGATGAACTGCTCCGTTACAAAAAAGAGAAATACAGCATCAAGGATAAACCACTAACATTTCACACCCCTTTTCTGAATATTATAAGTATCAACACATTCTGGTCGCTGAGCGAAGAAACTGCTAACCAGGTCGAAGTCCGTTGCCAGGTTAATTTAAACAACCCGGTTTCGCCCGTTAAATTAAAACCGCTTTTAAAACTCCTTGTTGGCGGCAAAGAAATGCCATACAGGATTATTACTCAAAATGATGCTGAAACTATCGAGCTGGCTTTCCCCTTCGATCCGAAAACCACGCTTGATGAAATTAAAGGGGAAGCCATCATTGAGAAAGGACTTATTTGCACCGGCGGAAATACTGCCAGTACCGAGCCAGTGAAAAGCAGTTTCCTCATCCCTTCGAAAGATAAACTTACGATAACTGCCACTGAAACAGGTTTCGACGATGGCAAAGGATATATTGATGTTTTAACATCGCAGCCTGTAAGTGCCGAAGGGCTTTCAGGCTTTGTTTCGATAATTCCGGCGCTTGATTTTCAAACCGAGTTACTGTCGAACGGATTCCGCATTAAAGCTGAATTTCTGGGTTCGCAATCCTATACTTTAAACATTAAGAAAGGTGTAAAAAGCTTTTTCGGCTATGACCTTGAGGAAGATTATACTTCGGTGGTTTCCTTTGCCGATCCGTTGCCATTTATCTCGTTTACAACAAGTAACGCCGTTTACCTTTCCACAAAGGGAGAGCGGAACCTGGGGGTAAATATTGTAAATGTTCCAAAAATAAAGGTTTCCATATTTAAAATTTTCGAAAATAACATTCAGCATTATATGCGGCAGGGCCAAAACTGGGACTATGATTATGAAGGCGATGAATACCATAGCTTTGAAACCTGGTATTTCGACGAGAACCTCGGAAAACTGGTTCTTACCAAAGAAATCCAAACCCGTTCGTTGCAGAAAAACGGTAATATATCGCTGCTTAACCTCGATTTGAACGAACTTAATTTCGACGATTCTTTTAAAGGATTTTACCTCGTGCGGGTAGAGGCTACCGATCGGAAATACCTACAGGATTCGCAACTGCTTTCACTTTCCGATCTTGGCCTTATTGTAAAGGAAGGTTCGTCAGACGTAATGGTTTTTGTAAATTCTCTTCGCGATGCAACGCCGGTTAAAGGTGCTAAAGTAGAATTTGTGAGTTCCAATAACCAGAAAATATATTCCACAAATACAGATAACAATGGAATAGCTATTTTTAAAAATGCAAAACAACTTGCATCAGGTTTCCGCCTGAGTATGGTCACCGTAAAGCAGGATAACGATTTCAACTTTGTGCTTTTCGACCAAACCAGGGTTGAAACTTCGCGTTTTGATGTTGGTGGTAAACGCACCGATAATATAAATTACGATGTGTTTATTTATGGCGACCGCGATTTGTACCGCCCCGGCGATACAGCTCATATCAATACCATTGTGCGCACTCCACGCTGGGAAGTGGTTAAAGATATCCCGATAAAAATCAAATTGCTGGCTCCAAACGGACGCGAATACATGAACCAGCGTCACCAGCTCAATGCTGCCGGAGCTGCCGAAACCCGGTTTGTTATTCCCCGCCAGGCCATGACCGGCTCATACGTAATTGAAGTGTATGCTGCCAATGATGTGCTTCTTGCATCCCGAAGAATTTCGGTGGAAGAGTTCGTACCCGATCGTATAAAAGTAACTGCAAAAACTGACAAAACGGTTTACCAGCCTGCCGAAGCCATTAAAGTCGATATATTGGCCGAAAATCTATACGGAACTCCGGCCGGCGGCAGGCGTTTCGAAACGGAATTGCGTTTACGGCGCAAACAGCTTACGTCGAAAGCTTTACCTGAATATAATTTCAGCATCGAATCGAAAAATATGCCGGTGCTGGCTTCCATAATGCAGCAGGGAACTACCAATGCCGAAGGTAAAGCTTCTGCCACCATGCAACCTGCAGAGTATAAAAATATCGGATTGCTCGAAGGGAAAGTTTTTACAACTGTTTTCGACGAAACCGGTCGCCCTGTAAACCGGCTTAACGTGATTGAGATTCCTACGCAACAGGTTTATTTCGGAATCAGGTATTTCGATACGTGGTTATCAACACGCAAACCTGTAAACCTGCAGTTTGCTGCTGTTGATCGCACAGGAAAAACTATTCCCGGAGCCCAGGCAAGGGTTGTGATCATCAATTACAAATATGAAACCGTCATCGAACGCAATTTCGGACAATACAATTATGTATCTCAAAAGAAAGAAAAAGTTGTTTTTACGCGTGAAATGAAAATTAACGGAACTGGAACTTTATTACCGTTTGTTCCCACAGAATCAGGTCAGTATGAAGTTAGGATAATGGCTCCGGAAAGCGACAATTATGTTTCGCGAACATTTTATGCATATGGTTGGGGCGATACTGATTATTCCTCGTTCGAAGTCAGCCGCGAAGGCGAAGTATCCATCACTCCCGATAAAACCAATTATGCTCCCGGCGACAAGGCTAAACTGCTTTTCAAAGCGCCTTTCGATGGTCAGTTGCTGGTTACTATTGAACAGGACAACGTTTTGACGCATAAATTCCTGACTCTCTCAAACAAATCGGCCAGCATGGAATTGCCGGTTACAAATGATCATTTGCCTAATATTTACATTGATGCAACCGCTTTCCGTAAATCGGGCGATATGTCAATCCCTCTAACTGTAGCGCATGGCGTGGTTTCGCTTAAAGTGGATGATGCTTCCGCGAAACTGAATGTCGCAATTACGGCTCCTGAAAAATCGAGGTCGGGCATAAAGCAGACTTTCACCGTTAAAACTGCTCCCGGAGCTGAAGTTACCATTGCCGTTGTTGACGAAGGAATTCTTCAGATTACAGACTACAAAACTCCCGATCCGTTCAGCTGGTTCTATCAGAAACGTGCTTTAGGTGTCAATTCCTTCGATGTGTATGCCTTGTTATATCCTGAGTTGAGGCGTTCGTCGAGTCCGGCGGGCGGCGAAGCATATGATCTTTCGCGCCGTATAAATCCGTTAACCGGCGACAGGGTGAAACTGATTTCGAAATGGAGCGGCTTACTGAAAGCCAATCCTTCAGGCGAATGTACTTTTACAATCGATATTCCGCAATTCTCCGGTGCATTGCGGGTGATGGCTGTTGCTTATAAAGGCAGGCAGTTCGGTTCGGCCGAAAAAACGATGAAGGTAGCTGATCCTGTGGTTATAAGTATGTCGCTGCCGCGATTCCTCAGCCCCGGTGATAATTGCGTGGTGGCTGTTTCAATGACCAATACCACCGCGAAAGGTGGAAACGCGACGATTCAATTGAGTTCAACCGGTCCGGTGAGTGTTGCAGGTAAAAGTAGCACATCGGCAAACCTTAAAGCAGGTGCCGAAGAAGTTTCAGTATTTACCGTTAATGCTGATAAAGGCGTTGGTGTTGCCACTGTTACAGCAACAGTTAACGCGCTCGGACAGAAATTCACACAACAGATTGAAATTCCGGTGAGGCCGGCTGCAGGACTTAGTTTTGTTACAGGAAACGGTTCAGTAGCTACAGGATCTGCTAAAACTTTTAAAGCAACTTCTGATCTTTACCCGAAAGGCATCAAGTCATCCATACTGTTGAGTAATTCACCGGCTATTGAATTCGCAAAGAACCTCGATTACCTGGTACGCTATCCTTACGGTTGCCTCGAACAGACAGTTTCAGCAGCTTTCCCTCAATTGTACCTCGCCGACATTACAAAACTATTTCCAGCTGTTTCGGGTCGTAATTTCAATGATGGAGGCTCACCCGGCTACAACGTTCAACAGGCAATTCTTAAAATAGAAGCCATGCAGTTGTACAATGGCGGATTATCACTCTGGCCTCAGGGCGGCAGTGCCGACTGGTGGTCAACGGCTTATGCCGCTCATTTTCTTATTGAAGCAAAAGCTGCCGGATATGAAGTAAACCGGAAAATGCTTGACGCAACACTTAAATATCTGGTGCAGAGAGTGAAGGAACGCGAGATGGAAACTTATTTCTATATGGAAAACAATGTGAGTAAATCGAGAAATGTTCCGCGCCGCGAAATACTTTACTCCATATACATCTTGTCTTTGGCTGATATGGCGCCTGTTTCGACCATGAATTACTACAAATCTTTTTCTGCGAACTTAACTTCAGAAGGACGCTATTTGCTTGCATCAGCCTATATGCTTGCCGGTGATGTGAAAAGCTACAGGAAAGTATTGCCCAATGTTTTCGGAACCGAAAAAGCTATAAATGAGTTCGGTGGCTCGTATGCATCTTACCTCCGCGATCGTTCCTTAGCCTTAAATGCTCTTTTACAGACCGATCCTGATAATCCGCAGGTAGGTGAATTGCTGAAAAGCATTTCCATCGAAATGAAGAATGCCAGGTATTATTCCACACAGGAAACGGCATTCGCTTTGCTGGCTATAGGCAAACATGCACGAAAAGCGAAATTATCGGATATTACTGCCCAGGTTGTGGTTGATGGTAAAAATATCGGCGAATTTAAAAACAAGGATAAGCAACTTGCTGCCGATATTAACAACAAATCAGTTACAATCACGGCTTCCGGTAAAGGAACTTTATACTATTATTATGAGTTGTCGGGTGTAAAACTCACACCTCCTCATGCCGATGTGGACAATTTCCTGAAAGTCCGCCGTCGTTTCCTCGACCGGAGCGGAAACACACTCAGCAGTAACAGCTTTACTCAGAACGATTTGATTGTTGTAGAAATCACGGCGCAATCACAAAACGGCATGAAAGTCGAAAATGTGGCAATTACCGATATTCTTCCGGCTTGTTTCGAAATTGAAAATTCGCGCCTGGTGGCAGAACGTGAAATGGATTTCACCAAAAACCGCACAACACCCGAATATACTGATATCCGCGACGATCGCATCAGTTTCTTCACCTCCCTGAATGGGACTGTAAAAACCTTTTATTACACCGTAAGAGCCGTTAGCAAAGGAACTTTTGTTATCGGTGCAGTATCAGCCGATGCGATGTACAACGGGGAGTATCATTCGTATTCGGGAAGCGGTAAAGTGAGTGTTAAATAGTTAATAGATAAAAAAATTATCTTAACAATTACTGCTGGCAGGAAATAGTGCGAGAAGGTAAAATTGCCTTTTAAAATTTGATTGTAATATCATAGCAGTAATTTTAAAAAATAAGCCGGACTACTTTAAAGGTTGTCCGGCTTTTTTATGACCAAATTCGGATTGTTACTAATAAACAATTTCCCTCATTGTTTTTGTGCCGTACATGGTACGCATATTAAGTCGCATTTCGCGCAGTTTCTTTTGATCTTCCTCACTGCCAACTACTTTTTTCTGAATCGCGTCCCATTTTTCTTCATTGCCTTCCATACTGGCAAGGTTTTTAAACTCAACCATCAGCATTATTTGCCAATCATCAGGATTAGAGGCATTCCCATCAAAAACTTTATACGATAAAATCAATCCTTGCTTAATAGCCTCATCCTGAACAGCTTTCCAGGTAGTTTTCAAACTATTGAGGTAATCCCTGCTCATCCCATTTTTAATCTGTACAAATGATACTGTCCAGGTTGACCCTGTTTTGTATGTTCGTTCCTGTGCAAAACTATTTACACTCATAGCAACAACAAGCAATACAATCAATAATAGATTTCTTGGTTTCATGGTTTTTGGGTTTAGATTAATAAAAAATGAATTCGTAATTATTTAGAAACAAACAATTTACAAATTAGTTTGGAATTGTTCTAAATAAAAAAAATGTATAGATAAAAAAGACGTGAGGTTACAATACACAACAAGCGCAGTGAGCTAAAAAGCTCACTGCGCTTGTATGAGAATTCGAAAAAAAAATTAGAACGGCCAGAATTGATTATCGTACCAGATACTTTCTTTCAGTGCTTCGTTAAGATCGTGTAAAATTTTGTGGTGTCCGCTTTCCCATTCCGCAAGCCAGCGGTACATTTCTTTTTCATTCGGATCAACTGCCTCGGCTGAGCGTTTCGAATAAAGTTCCACAGCACGGGTTTCGAAATCCATAGCTGCTGAAATTGCCGCTGCTTCGAAACTGGCTGCCGAAATTTCCTTGATCAGTTGCGGATTCATGATTTCGTGCGAAATATCCTCGGGTTCGGCGTAAGAGGTATCGGGTTTGCTGAATTTACCTTCTTTTACAAAATTAGCGAACTGCACCGATAGAAATTCAACATGTGCCTTTTCCTCTTCGGCCATGGTGGTAAAAATTTTACGGGCTTCGGGACTTTCAGTTTGTTCAGCCATTTTCTCGTAGAAGGCTTTTCCACGCTTTTCCAGCAAAATTGCTGTCTTCAGGATTTCTAATGCTTTTGTATTTTCCATATTATCAGAGGTATTATTGTCATCGCTGTGAATGCACAAATATACTATGTTTAACAAACAATCAGCCCGGTTGTTAAAGTTTATTGCTCTAATTCCCGAGTAAAAACCATAAATTTGCATTACAGCTATTTGTTTAACATTTTTCCGAAATTTCCGTGGTACATACTGATCATACTGACATCCTTCAAAGCCTTTTCGAGAAATGGGCCAACGAACAAGGAATTGAGATTCTGCCTCTTCCCCAGGCCGGTTCGTACAGGCGATATTACCGGCTTACCGGGCAGCATAAACATGCTATTGGCGTATATAGTCCCGATAAAAGTGAGACCCGGGCTTTTATTGAATTTACGCATCATTTCAGGCAACTCGGTTTGCATGTTCCGACCATATATGCTGCGGACCTGTCAAAAGACTGCTACCTGATCAGTGATCTTGGCGATGTATCCCTTCTCGATCACCTGGAGAAAAACAGGGTAAACGGAATTCCCTCAAAAGAAACATATGATTATTACAGGCAGGCCATTGCAGAACTACCACGTTTCCAGGTTGATGCATGCAAAGATTTCAATTTTTCGGTATGTTATCCTTCATCAACATTCGACGGGCGTTCGATGCGCTGGGATTTGAACTACTTTAAATATTATTTCCTCAGGTTGCTGAAAATTCCTTTTAATGAAGCAGCCCTGGAGGATGATTTCGACAGGCTTATACTTTACCTGTTGCAGAGTGGTAACCAGTACTTTATGTACCGCGATTTCCAGGCCCGCAACATTATGTTGCATGAAGGGAAACCCTGGTTTATCGATTACCAGGGCGGAAGACGCGGTCCGCTTCAATACGATCTGGCGTCACTGCTCTTCCAGGTAAAAGCTTCTCTCCCCTACGATTTCAGAGAGGAAATGTTACACTGGTATCTCGAAAACCTAAAGAAATACATTCAAATTGATGAAAAAAAATTCGTCAACGATTATTATGGTTTTGTGCTTATCCGTTTGCTGCAAGCTATGGGCGCATATGGTTTCAGGGGTTATTTTGAACGCAGGGCACATTTCCTGCAAAGTATTCCATTCGCGGTTGAGAATTTGCGGTGGTTGCTTGCCAATGTTAAATTCAGGGTCGAAATGCCCGAACTGATGAAAGCGCTGGCGGAAATTGCCAAAACAGAAATCACTTTACCCGATTTGTCTGAAGCTGGAACCCTTAATGTTTCGGTAAACAGTTTCTCCTTTAAAAACGGACCTCCTCCTGATTATTCGGGAAACGGTGGTGGTTTTATTTTCGACTGCCGTGCTTTGCCTAATCCGGGCAGGTATGATCATTACAAGAAATTTACCGGATTGGATGATCTTGTAATCCAATACCTTGACCGTGAGCCTGCTGTTGCAAAATTCCTGAAGAATGCATATAAAATAGTCGATCAAAGCATTGTGGAATACCAGCGAAGAGGATTCAGTCACCTCCAGGTTAATTTCGGTTGTACAGGCGGACAGCATCGCTCAGTTTTTTGCGCTTCGCGACTTGCAACGTACCTTGAAGAAAACTATTCAATAAAAGTATCCGTATTTCACCAGGAAATGAAAAACCTGACATTTAAATAGGCGATTTATACCCGTTTGAACTTCTTAGCAAGCACTTTGTTTTGTTAATAATAGTCCGTTAATGATTTTCAAACGCTTAATTATCCGCAAGACAAAAAATGAAGCCTTTGCGTCCTAATATATTGATAATCTGATTTTTATTTCTTTGCGTCCTTGTGGTAAAAGAAAAAATACAGGAGTATTGTTGTTAAAAGAAAGCTAAATAAATGCACGTACAAGAAAATATTTTTTTACACGTATCGTATTATATTAGTATCTTTGTTTATTCAATTTATCTAACATTTCTTTTAAAATGAATACTAAACTTACATTAACAATAGAGCAATCTGTAATAGATAAGGCAAAGAAATATGCCAGCGCCAAAGGCCGTAGTTTGTCCGATCTTATTGAAAACTACCTGAAAGTTATTACAAAGGAAGAAAATGTTGAAACCGAAGAACTTACCCCAATAGTAAAATCGCTTAAAGGAACATTTAAAACGTCAAAAAGCGTCGACTATAAAAAAGAGCTCACTAAAAGACTCACAGAAAAATATCTTAGTGAATGAAAAAGGCCCTGATTGATACCGATGTCATTTTAGACTTTTTCTTTGACAGAAAACCTTTTTCAGATTCGGCTGCAAAAGTCTTATCTCTTTGCGAATCCGGAGAAATTACAGGCTTCATCACATCAGTAATACTTAGCAATGTTTACTATCTCTTAAGGCAATCATCCACACACGAAAAAGTTATTGAGAAACTCACTCAACTGGTTATAATTACAGAAGTTCTTACCACTGACAAAGGAGCTATCATTCAAGCATTGAATTCGGATTTCAAGGATTTTGAAGACGCGTTACAAAACTACTCTGCCGAACTGGATGGCCATATTGATCTGATTATCACGAGAAACACCAAAGACTTTAAAAACAGCAAACTCGGAGTAATGACACCTGAAAATTACCTGAAAACAATAATTGCCAACCGGTAAAATAGAACCTGGTAATGGCAGCAAATGAATTTCAAATAGTATACCTCGCGCAAACTGTATGTGTAGGTTTTTGTTTTGACATATGCAACCAGAAACAATTACTCAAGGTTTAGTGAAATTTTTAAACACCGGAAAATATGTCGAAAACACTATGTAAAACCAAGGATGCCGATAAAAAAGCGAAGAAACAGGCTGATCCGAAGTTTGAATGCGCCAAATGCGGAAAAAAAGTAAACAAGGACAAATACGTCTGCAAACCTGAAAAACTCTGATTTATTTTGGAATCTTTTGATATTGAGCTTTATAAAACAAAAACTGAGGTGATCCGCCAGACCGTTGAGCAGATCATTAAGGATTTTACTATGTTCGGGATGGATATTGAATTTACCGGGAATACGGATTTAGCTTATGAAGAAATGTTTTTTCAGCTGGCAGCCCATGTTTCGCGGCTCCTCGAAATTGATCCTCACCGCCTCTCCGCATTGTTGTACCAGGTTGACCTTGGCGAAAATAAAGTGATGGAATCAAGCGTACTTCATCCGGAATGGTCGCTGCCCGAAGTTATAACGGAGCTTGTTATTCATCGGGAATTGAAAAAAGTACTGATCCGGAACTATTACAAAAACAATCCCGACAAGTTATGAAGGCGATGATTTTTGCTGCCGGACTGGGTACAAGGCTGAAACCTTTCACAGCAACTATGCCAAAAGCACTGGTTCCTGTTGCCGGAATGCCAATGCTTGAAATTCTGATCAAACATTTTCAAAAAAACGGGATCAACGATATTATAATCAACGTGCATCACTTTTCGGATCAGGTTATTGGTTTCCTGGCACTGAACAACAACTTCGGCGCTAAAATTTCAATTTCCGACGAATCGGATTTGCTGCTCGACACAGGTGGCGGCCTGAAAAAAGCAGCCTGGTTTTTCGATGACAAAAATCCATTCCTGGTTCAGAATGTGGATGTTATAAGCGATATCAATTACCAGGAAATGCTGGATATGCAATCCCAAAGCGGTTCATTTGCTACACTTGCCGTAAGCGATCGCGTATCCTCGAGGTACTTCCTTTTTGATGAACGGATGCAACTTTGTGGCTGGGAAAACACCAAAACAGGCGAATTAAAAATAGTTAACCACAATTTTCAGAACCTGAAACGATATGCTTTTAGCGGCATACATGTTATTGATCCTGAAATTTTTAACTTCATAAAAAAGGAAGGCAAATTCTCCATTGTTGACACATACCTCAACTTTGCAGCTACTCATAAAATTACCGGCTTTGAACATAATCCGGAAAACTGGGTGGATATGGGAAAGCCGGAAGAATTGTTAAAAGCGCAAACAATTTTACAAAAGTTGCGAAGTGTAAAGTAACTCAAAATAACTCAATCTCCTCGTCCTTATCCCTCTCCTCTTTCAGGAAAATGGGCAGGGAATGAGGCAATCCAAATACTATGCAGCCTTTCCTCGATAAACTTGCCAAACACCTTCTCGAAACCCACGGAGAAAATTTCAGCCGTATTTGCCTTGTATTTCCAAGCAGAAGGGCGGGGCTATTTTTCAAACAATATGTTTCTCGGCTGATTGATAAGCCCATCTGGCTTCCTGATATTTACGCTTTGGAGGATTTTGTTGTCTATAAATCCGGCCTTACATTAAGCGATCCGCTCGATCTGATTTCCCGGCTTTATAAAGTATATAAATCAATTGAAAAAGATAAAGCCCAGCCATTCTCCGAATTTATATCGTGGGGGAATATGCTCCTTGGCGATTTCGACGAAATTGATCAGTACCTGGCTGACGGAGAAAAAGTTTTTCAATATCTGGATGAGATAAAAGCCATGAAGCACTGGAATCCGGATGGGAAGCCGCTGACTTCATTCGAATTAAATTACCTCAGGTTTTATAATTCCCTCGCTCCGGCTTATAAACAGTTTCGGGAAGAATTGCTGAAAAATAACGAAGCATATTTCGGACTGGCCTTCGATACCCTCCTGAATGACATTGAAAACAAATCCTTTACCGAATGGGATAGCATTGTTTTTGCCGGCTTTAATGCGCTAACGGCAGCTGAAGAAAAACTTCTGAAACACCTTATCGGAGCAGGAAAAGCTGAAATTTACTGGGATGCCGACGATTACTACCTTTTAGATCCCCGGCAGGAAGCCGGACGCTTTTTAAGGGAATATGTTCATAAAAACACATTTGGTCCCCTCAACTGGATCGGAGATTCATTAAGCAAGGACGAAAAAGCGGTAAATGTAATCGGTGTTCCCGGAAATGTAGGGCAGGCGAAACTGGCAGGCGGATTAATTCTCGAAGCAATCCGAAAAAAAGGTACAGCGGATGGTGTTGCACTTGTTCTGGTTGATGAGGGTTTACTGCTGCCCGTGCTCAACTCCATACCGCCTGAGACCGGTGATTTTAATGTTACAATGGGTTTTCCGCTTAAGCAAACACCAGTATTTTCGTTACTTAACATTGTGATTTCAATGTTTGCCAATGCTAAACGATTTGCTCAGCCTGCAACAGATACACAAGCCGGGGATAATCCCGTACTTAGGTTTTACTACAAGGATATACAAAGGTTTTTATCGCATCCTTTTATCATTTCTACCGAGGAAAATTCAGGTTCTGATTCCCAAAAAACTGGCAGAATAACTGTTACCAGGTCATTCTACACCCGCGAGGATTTACAGTTGTTACTGCATAATTTTAATGACTCATTTTCACTGGTATTTGCGCCATACCTCGCCAAGAAACAGATTGAACCAGGTGATGTACTGAAATTGCTAAGGGATATTATTTCATTCCTGCGCGACACCTATTCGCCTCAGGATACCGGTGAAATAAGCACAAAAAACCTAAGCCATTCCATTGAATCGGAATACCTCTACCATGCAGCACAATTGTGTTTAAAACTCGATACCATAACCAACGACCCCGAACTTAAACCTGACATCGAAACGGTTCAATCGCTGGTCAGTAACCTCATTGCAGGAATGCGCCTCCCCTTTTACGGTGAGCCTTTAAACGGGTTGCAGGTGATGGGAATGCTCGAAACCCGCTTGCTCGATTTTACTGATGTGATCATGATTTCGGTTAATGAAGGACTGTTGCCACGGGGCAAACACCAGTCGACATTTATTCCCGACGAAGTGCGAACTCATTTCGGAATGCAGCGATATACGGAACGGACAGCTGTTTTTGCTTATCATTTCTATCGTTTGATGCAACGTGTCGAAAATGCATGGCTCATTTATAATACCGAAGGCGACGAACTGGGTGGTGGTGAAAAAAGCCGGTTTATCAGCCAGTTAATGTATGAATTGCCTTCGATAAACTCAAAATTAAAAATCACCGAACAAACTATTTCTGTGGTTCCGGGCAATACAACTGCAGATGCGATTTCCGTAGCAAAAACACTTCCGGTTGTTGAACGGTTAAGGCAAATTGCCGAAAGAGGGTTATCCCCTACTGCTTTGGCCATGTATATGAAGTGTAAGCTGCAGTTTTATTTTTCGCAGGTACTTCGCATCAGCGAACCCGATCAGGTATCAGAAACCATTGATGCTGCAACACTTGGGGAAATTGTTCACGAAGCTCTCCAGAAAACATACGAAGCCAGGAAAAATAGTTTGATTACACCGGAAATCCTCCTTGCCATGTTGCCCGAGGCTATGATACAGGTTCAGGCTGCATTTGCCGCTAAATTCAACACACAGGAACTCACTACCGGGAAAAATCTGCTTATTGTTAAAGTGGCTGAAAATATGGTGAAACGGTTCCTTTTGGCTGAAAACAAGCACCTGGAACACACGGGAACAAACATCGAAATCCTGATGCTGGAAGAAAGTCTGGATTCAATAGTTGAAATTGCCGATCCGCAAACCGGAGAGCTTTATAAGGTAAAGCTTCATGGTAAGGCCGACCGAATTGATAAAGTAGGAGGAGTTACCCGTATCATCGATTACAAAACAGGGAAAGTAGAAACGAAGGACCTGAAACTGGATCAGATTTCGGATTTCGCTGACAAGGATGATCCAGGGAAACTGCTACAGGTGCTGGCCTATGCCCTGATGTTCGCTGACAAGCACAAAGATGTGCATATGGAACTTATTTCGGGAATTATTTCCTTACGCAAAACGTCTTCCTATCTCATCAAAACTGACATCAATAAATCGAATCTTATAGATACAGATTTGCTCAATGCTTTTAAAAAAGAACTTGAAGTGATTGTCGGCAGTATTTATAACACCTCGGAGCCATTCTGCCAGACCGAAGAGCTCGAAACCTGCAACCTGTGTGCTTTTAATACTATCTGTAACCGCACTGTAAATTAGATTGTTAAATGAAGTGTTGGTGAGTAAAGAAAAATATTTCGAAAAAATACACCGAAATATTTTGGAGTTTAATAAAAAGTGTTACTTTTGCAGTCCCAATAACTATATATGGTTCGGTAGTTCAGTTGGTTAGAATACGTGCCTGTCACGCATGTGGTCGCGGGTTCGAGTCCCGTCCGGACCGCCACAATTTAAAAAAGTCTCTGATTATCAGGGACTTTTTTTTTTGATCAGAGACAAAACTGCTTTTGGATCATACTCAATACCTGTGAAGTAAAAATATTAGGATCAGAGATAAAAGTTTTAACTATTAACCATGTGCGCTGAATTTGACTAAAAGATTGATAACGGGAATTTCATTTTCCGTAGTAAGACTTCAAAAGCGATAAGCTTTTTCTTTACTCTGCTTTTAATTTTTGATAGCTTCAGCCCTTTTATCGTGCCTGTCAAACGATCAAGATATTCCATATCAGTTGCTGAAATTTCAAAATTTAATTCCGAATTTTGTTTTATATGTCCGGGATTGGTCGATTTAGGCAGCGGAACTACTTCTTTTTGCAACACATAGCGGATGCAGATTTTCGGCAGGGATGTATTATACTTTCGAGCCATAGCCGCAACTTTCCTGTTTGCCAGGATTGCGCCAGTGGCAAGCGGCGAATAGCCTTCAATCTGGATGTTGTTCTGACGGCAGAAGTGTACAAGTTCATTTTGAGTATTACCAATGAAATACCTGATTTGATTAACCATAGGTTTTATTGTACAGCTTTCAAGGATGGCAATCAGATCTGAAATCTCAAAATTTGAAACGCCAATCGCCCTGCAACGGCCACTCTTGTATATTTCTTCCATTGCTTTCCAGACTTCAGTATTTTCTTTCCTGTAATCATACCCTTGCCTGTTCCATGGCCACGGGGCGTGAACCAGGTAGAGATCAATATAATCTAAGCCCAGGCTTTTCAGCGTATCTTCAAAGCTTTCCAGTGTTTTCTCATACGTCTTTATTTCAGCCGGCAGTTTTGACGTTACGAAAATTTCTTTGCGGTATAATCCACAATCTCTGATTGCCCTGCCAACACTATGCTCATTTCCATAAGTTCGGGCAGTATCAATGTGCCTGTATCCATTGGTTAATGCACAACTTACCGCATTATATGCGATTTCACCATCCGGGATCTGCCAGGTACCAAATCCCACTGATGGGATTTTAACCCCGTTACTCAATACGAAAACCGCATCCTCATTCATCATATTTACTTTTGCCGTTTATTATTCAATAGTGTTTTGTTTAAAATTCACGCAAAGCCGCAACGTAATGGAGTGTTCTCAATAGCGTGACGACAATGGCGCAAAGTATTGGTATAGAGTGAGATTGCATTAAAAACATCACTTCACTAAAACCAGGAGAATCAGCTATTCTAAAACCTTTAAAAGAGTCTAGTCATTTTAAACCAAAATTATTCATAAAAATGATCAACTCATATCTACTAAGTAATAATTAGTGTACCCATACCTCTGTGCTATTTCTACCTGATGCCGCGAAACACCAAAATTCAAAGGAATTACATAGTTTTTGTTTAACTCAGGTTGGTTCATCTGAGATACTAATGGGTAAACACATATACCTTACCCGAATTCAGCATTAGAAAATCTAATTTTCGTGATTCTTCATTAATGCATCGGCAAAACAGAAACATTTTTATTTTCAGAGGCACACATCAAAATATTTCATTTTCGCTTTGCTTACCCTTTATTGGCACAGACGAAACAAAAAAAAATAACATTTATTTTTTCCTGCAATGACTTATTACATGCAAATATGACCTATATTTGTATAGCCTCTACCGGTTTCGGTTCGTACTAAGTTAATCCGCGTTGACAATAAACCCCGGTAAAGGCTTTTTTATACTTTTTTACACTCTTGAGTCCAGCAATATTGAATTTACCAATTGTTAAACCAACATCTTAGTTTTCCTGCATATCTTGTATTTACTATTCGAATTATGATTAGACCTGCTGAAAATTCACCTTTGTTTGATCATTCAACAAATTCGCTTTATTCCTGTGAAATAGCTCCCGGCATGGCACGGAGCACCTTGAAAACGAATATAGTTTTGGTAATCAATCACATAAGGTTCTATTTTTATTATTCACGCTTATTCCATCACCATAAAACAGAATAAACCAAGATCCGATAAGAATAAAGAATATCATATGGCATAGCTATGATTGGAATAAAACGCCAACCGAAATGATAGTATTATTAATCTGGCGTATTCCATGCCTGCGTCGGGCAGGCATCCCGATAAAATCGGGACAAGTAGTGACCCGTAAAAATTAATAATAACACATGAAAAATTATCCGCAATATATCCAGTTTAATGGTCGAACCCAGTTGCATTCCGCTTGCCTGAATCATAAGTTTGAGTTGGTAAATGAACTGATAAAAAAGGGCATAAATATCAATAAGCAGGATGCTGATGGGCAAACGGCTCTGTATCTTGCTAAAAACAAGGAAATAATTAAAATTTTATTAGCTGCCGGCGCCAATCCGGATCTTCAGGAAAGATATGCAGGATATACCGCCCTTATGGATACCCTGATATGGCCAGATAAAAACAAATTTGCTCTGTTGGTTAACATAACGGATACAAATATTAAAACCATTTTCGGATACACTGCTTTGATGTTAGCAGCCAGGAATAATGATCTTGAAGCAATAGGCATGCTTATCAGAGCAGGATCTGATCCATATATATTGAATAATGAAGGCGAGGATTTTTACGACTTATTGCCTTTAGCAAGTCAGGAAATTATAAAAAGCAATTATCCTGATTTTTTCAAAGAAAGGGGATTTCATAAAAACAGCACATCTGTTTAATCCAAATTCATTGTCAGGAAATTCGGATTGGTAAAGGATATCTGATCAATATTTTAATGTATCTAAAGTTTTAATCCCCGATTTCATTGGAATGCATTAACCCTACTTAATCCATTTTGAACGAAACGCATTATCACTTTTATACTAATATACTAATACCGAAGTAACATACGATTTAAATTATGTATCGGCTCTTTCTTCGCCTCCTGATGAATAATTTGTGTTAAAAACCCATTAAAAACTTTAAAATATTAGCATTATTTACCGCGATTTTGTATCTTTATTATCTGATTAATAGTATATCATGAAAACGCTGGCACTATTATTTATCCTGGCCTTAGCTGGCTTTACAGCATCTGCTCAGAATGCGAAATGCCTGGCTGTTTCAAATGCTATTATTACAAACTCAAAGGCGACCATACAGAGTCAATCCGTCGATTTTGAAGATAAGTATTTCATCAAGGCTGAATTTCCCTCCAAATATGATTTGGAAACGTTGAAAACCATATGCGACACTACAGCGAAAGCAGCAAAAGTTTCCTATAACTGGACACTTAATTATGATAAAAATCATGAAAAAGAATTTATTATCAATGGCAATAGGCTATTCGTCACCATTTATTATAACGATAAATTCCTGTATTTCGAATTCCCTAATGAATAATGATCAGTGCTACTTTTCAATAGTCCGTTAATAATTTTCAAGAGTCTTATTATCATTAATTTAAAAATCAGTCTATTGCGTCCTAATATACCGATAACCTGCGACTTATTATTTTGCGTCTTTGCGGTAAATAATAATCTAAACGAGTGTTGTAATTAACCAGGATTTAAAAATTTTCGATAGCGTTCTTCATTCGCAGGCCCACCATGGCCAGCCTTAACAAATCCATACGTTCCCAATGCGATAATTCATTATTTACCAGCAGGTAAGGCTGTGGCGATACCCTGCGCTTTTTCCTGCCAAACGCAATTTGTGGTGGGGGCTTCTGACATTGGTAAATTCCCGTCAGTCCATTTCCGGAAAACAGGTAAATCCTGTTATTTTCAATATTATAAAGTATTACACTCTTATTTCCTGCCAGTTCGCCAAGCAAGGCAAATTCCCTGTAATTGACGGATGAATGGCTTTTTTCGCCCTGGTAAACCTGCAGTGCATACATCCTCAGGGCTGTGTCAGTGCGGGGATTTTTGTAAACATAATGCCAGCCTATTGTATCACCTGTTTCAATTATAAATCCGAGTGCCCCTTTATGCCACGAAAATTTATCAACATAATTGGTTTCTACCGAAAAACTCCCGTCATCATTTTTTACCCTTGTCCTTTCCTTTTCAATATAACCGGGACAATATACATCCAGTATCCAATCCAGTTCAGGATTGTTGGTGCGTATTACTGATGCCAGGTACCAGTCAACATTCTCTGACCCACCAATACCTAAACCAGTAACAAGCGTCAGCGCTCCACGCAGAACATCACCGCCAAAAGAGAAATGAACATTATTCATCTGCTGTACTGCACTGTTCTGAATACTGACAGAGTTGATGGTGGTATCATCAATGTTGTACCCGGTGCAGTAGTAATCAATGCATATTATTTTTAATGTATCAAAAACGCCGGAATTACCCTGTGCCTTTAATGTACCACGGCTTAAACAAAGTAGCAGACTGCAAAATATCAGAAAGGAAAACTGTTTCATTGCATCTGATTTGAAAATCAATTCTATTTATAAAGTTACACATTTTTTCTTAAAAATTTACCCGATAAGCCTTAAAACAAGCAAACCCATCCTTCTTAATGCGATTTTTAAGTACTTTTGCAGCCTTTACCACGACTAAAAGTCAATCGAGCCTGCCAATGAATCTTCTCCGGATTGTAATTATTCTGCTTTGTGCAATTTTATTTGCATCAGGTGTATTTGCACAGAATATCAAAGGTGGAGATGATATAGAGCAGGACGAAGCCGCACAACAAAAAAAAGATACCCGCAGTCCGGATTCAGCTTTCGTAAGTTATTTTTCGCTTAACGAACAGGGCTCCTATACAAGGTATGTTGTTTCGAAACCGCTGAACCAGTTTCAGGAATATGATGTTTCAAAACAGAACAACCAGTTTTATGCTACACTGGGAAATCCTGGTACTGCTTCATCCCCGCTTCTGTTCTCGTTAAATCCCACTCCTGCGTTCAGGTTCAGGACCGATGTGTTCGGCGCTTATAAACTTAGGGACGACAGTATAAAGGTGTTTATCAGCGAAGAGCCTTTTTCGCATTTACGTTATCATCTGGGTCCGGCCAAGGAGCAAAAACTCGATCTTAATTTCGCCCAGCGGATTGGCAGCGGCATATACCTGGGCCTTAATGCGCGCTTCGCCAATGCTCCCGGACTTTATCTGCAACAGAGGGCTTTTAATGCCGGGGCAACTTTTTATGCCGCCTTTATGTATCCAACGCAACGTTACGGGGCATTTTTCACCTTCCGTACCGACCGGGCTGCCAATTATGAAAACGGCGGATTGGCCAATGTCACTGATTTTACCACCAATCGCGAATCGAACAGGAAGGTCATTCCTGTTAACCTTTCAAACTCTATAAACCGCGGTAAAGATGTAGGGCTGGTGTTTCAGCAGTATTTCAATATCCTGAAATCAACAATTACCGTTAAAACAGATTCAACTTCGATACAGGTACCCCGGAAATTTGATGCCGGAAGGATAGCGTATACCATGAGGTACTCGCGTTCGGGCAATGCTTACCAGGACGCTTCATCCGCTCCAAATTTCAATTATTACCCCGATTATTTTGCTGATACCATGCCAATTTTCGACTCGGTAATGCATACCCATTTCGAAAACTGTTTTGTGTATTCCAATGAAGTTCCCGATACTTTGGGGAAAAGTTTCCCGCTGCAGTATTCGTTCGGACTCAGGTTTCAAACCGACAGGCTTATCCGCGATACCACCATGAAAGATGTTTTCAGGCAAACGGTTCCTTTTGGCATGTTGAAAGGAATCATAAAAGAGAAAACTTTTTTTAAAGCATCGGCCTATTTGGTGCTGGGCGGATACAATGCAGGCGATTTCTCGTTGAATGGCAATTTCTACCAGTTTTTCGGGAAACAAAACCATAAAGCTTATTTGAATGTCTCGCAAGGCAAAATGCACCCTGAATACTACTACAACAGTTATTATACCGAATATTTTAATTGGAGCAATTCCTTCAACGCACAGAACTTTTTAAAAGGCGAATTCGGGGTGGTTCTTAAAGGTTTCGATCTGAATGTTACCTATACGCGTTTAACAAATTATGTGTATCTCAACCAGAACATTTTGCCACAACAGTATGGAGAAGGACTCAATGTTTTAGCCGGACATGTAAGCAAGGAATTCAGATTCGGTCATTGGATTACGACAGCATATGCAGCTGCCCAGCAAATTACACCCGACAGCATTCTTCAACTCCCTGCAGTGATCGGAAAACTTACTCTTTGCTACGATGCGCTGCTTTTCAGTAAAGCGCTTCATGCGCAGATAGGAGTCAGCGGCACCTACCATTCCGAATGGTACCAGGATGCGTACATGCCTGCATTACGTTCATTTTACAAACAAAGGAGCTATGTATCAGGCAACTATCCCTACCTCGATGCATTTGTTAATCTTAATATCAAACGTGCGCGCATTTTCGTAAAATACGAACATTTTAATGCCGGCCTGATGGGGTATAATTATATGATAGTACCCGATTACCCGCAAGCTGATGCCGCATTGAAATTCGGAATATCGTGGTTGTTTTTTGATTGAAACTTTAATTGAGTTTGCTTCGTTAAAGCTGCGCCGAAAATCAGGATCGTGCCGTCAGGATGAGTTTGCTTCGGCAAAGCCGGACGAAGCTTATACTGCTTTTTAACTCATTGCGGCTTTGCCTCGCAATGACTGTGCTTCTATTGTGGTTTTGTGATTGGGGTGTTGCCTTCGAAGCAGTTCGATGGCATGCCTGCCCTGAGGAGCACCGTCATTGCGAGGTTGCTTGGGTTCAGTCAAGTTGTAAAAGCTTACTTAACCGAAGCAATCTGTTGGAGGCAGGGAATCAAGCTAAGAATGGTTTTGGTGTAGACAGGATCGAACTAAGTAGGATCGTGCCGGCGGGATGAGTTTGCTTCGGCAAAGCCGGACGAATAGCAGGAT
>CAZOXJ010000028.1:1439-5280 GCA_964583325.1 uncultured Lentimicrobiaceae bacterium | reverse complement strand
AGGATCGTGCCGGCGGGATGAGTTTGCTTCGGCAAAGCCGGACGAATAGCAGGATCGTGCCGGCGGGATGAGTTTGCTTCGGCAAAGCCGGACGATGCTTGTACTTCTATTTAACTCATTGCGGCTTTGCCTCGCAATGACGGTGCTTCGATTGTGGTTTTGTAGTAGGCGGTGTTGCCTTCGAAGCAGTTCGCATGCATAACTGACCTGGTGTGCACCGTCATTGCGAGGCGCGCACAGGTTGCTGAGTTGCACAGGTATGTCACGCCGAAGCAATCCGTTGGAGAAAGGGAATCCTTGTTAGACACTCACTCTCCCCCTCTCCCCCTCTCCCCCTCGCCTTGTCTCCCCTCGTCTCCTCACCCTCTCATAAAACTCCAAACAACTCCCTACTTCCCTTCAGCCACAACCCTTTCCGGCTTACCAAGAGTTTTAACCGTAAATTCAACAGCAGGAGTTTCATCGCCGGTAAATGCTGCGTTACAGATCAGCTGGTGTTTCCCGATTGCAATAACAGGGATTTTCGAACTCACTTCGATAACATTCTTTTGCTTGCCCTTTTCATCGTAAACCCTCAATAAATTTGTACCATCGCAGATCAGGGTTTCTCCGGGTTTCAATTCCTGTTCAATTGCTATTTCAGCATAACTGTCGAGTTGAATTTTCAAATGCTTTACAGTTCCTGATTTTCCTGTAATATCTACCCTGAACTGCAGAAGCTGGTCAAATGATTTCAATTCAAAATCCCAGCGGGCATAGGTTGGTTCTCCCGGCTGACGGATATATTTCTCATGGATAAAAGGTCCTGAAAGCTGGTATTGAAATAAATCCCATTCCCCATCTTTCACTTTCTCCAGATGAAATTCGTTTTTGGTATTTTTCAACCGTTCCTTCTGCTCAGTCGAAAAAGCCCTTGCCAGGCGGGCAGTTTCCCATTCGCATATGGCATCCAGCAGCTGACCTCCGATCGGGTTGTTTTTTACTGATTTGGGATGAGCTACCATTGCGAACCCTGCATCGTACCCTGCTGCGCGGGCAAGCATCCATTCCATTTCACTCATGTTTGTGTTTTGCGTAAGCAGATACCAGCCCAGCATATGTGGAATATAGTTCCTGTCGAAAAGCTCCTGGTTGCTGATCCTGTATTCCTGCATGCTTTCCTTAAAACCCCCATACCAGGGCTCGCCCCAGTTGCAGAATGTATTGATGTGCCAGTAATAAGTTTTCGAAAGACTGGTCCCGTTTAATACTTCATGATCGAGATGCTCATAAAAATCTTTGGCAAAAAGGTTGATCGCATAGTCCCCCTGTCCTGATGCCAGGCACCCTTCGTGCCCGTCGAAGTCCAGGTGACTGATCCCTGTTTCATTAAAAAAAGCAGCCAGGTTCACTGCAATTTCTTTTTGCAGTTCAAGGTTGGGAAAGAACACTTCGTAGCTGTGATCATAAAGTTTCCCGACGGTATCGTTTTTCATGTGCGCCGAAGCCATGGTTTTAAATGCGCCCCGCTGACAGTCGAGCAGCTTATAGGGAGGTGTTTCGGAAACAGATTTGTACCGTATCAGTTCTTTCCCGATTTTAACGGTGTGCATCCAGTTGTTTTGCATCTTATCAAAATACTCCTTTGTGGAAACCGGTATTTCGGTCGCGTTTTCATCAATATCAGTCACAAGCAATCCATAACCGGTTAAAGCCAGCCGGTCGTCAGGAACAGGCGAAACATAGGCATCAGTTGTATTAATAAAATTGGTAAGTGTATGAACACCAAAATACAATCCTGCCTCTTTGGCTTTTCGGGCACAGTTAGTAATCCCTTCTTTCCCGCTGGGGAAATAGTCCGGATTTAGGTCATAATGCCCCCAGTTTGCAAAAGGTCCATCATGGTATAAGCTAATAAGCCCGGCTCTTTTGGTGTAAGCGATCATCTCATCGATTTCACTCTCGTTAAACCCGGCAATCAGGTAGGAGCGTCCCCGCTGAATTGCTTTTTTTACCCATACTCCGTTAATGGTCTGATGCGGGAGATTTTCTGCCAGTTCAATCTGTTCAATAACATCAAGGGTCTGAGGTTCAGGGCAGATAAACATTGATATCTTACTCCCGGCTACCGTTTCTCCATTAATGGCTGCGACCGGTGTATTTTTATATTCTCCGCCCCAGGTATCAACAAAACGATGTTTACTTCTGTTGATGGAATAGGCCTGCAAAACACTCCCCCACGGTTTTTTAACGGCAGCTTCGCCGCGGCTCCAGGTCATTCCTTCCCGGTTATAATCACCTCCGAGGGTTTTGGGATTTAAAACCTGTATTCCCAGGCTTGCAGTGCCGTTCCTTACAACTCCGATAATTTCGCCAATGGTTCCCGAAATAGTGGTTGGAACCGGCCCCCATACCAGTCCGTCGATAAGATTCGCAGGTTCGGCCTTTATCACTTCAAAAGTGATATGGGTTTCCCGTACGATAACCTTCACCTCAACTTTTGCATTAATTTGCGCATAGGTCAACACCATCGTGGCCGATGACTTATTGAACTTCAGCGAATTGGGCAAAAAACGCTTCTGATCACTCACCAGGGTAATAAACGGCGCCAGGGTATCGGCATATAAATAATTCACGCCTGATTTCAGGTCGGTTATTTCCGTAAAGCCTCCCTCCTTGTTGAAGCTTATCTTTAAATTGCCGGCAACCAGTGTAGTCTGACTGCGGGCAGAAGTTGCAAACAGTATTAAAACGAAAATCAGGCTAATTATCTTCATAAGAAAGAATTTGTGTAATTAAGTTTTTGTTTCAGGTTTCTAGTTTCTAGTTTCAGGTTTCTAGTTTCAGGTTTGTCGCCCCTCGCCTTGTCTCCCCTTCCCCTTGTCTCCCCTCCCCTTGTCCCCTTGTCCTCTTGTCCCCTCGTCCCCTCGTCCCCTACCCCCTCTGCCTAACCGCTTCAAAAACCAGCACTGCTGCCGAAGTAGAAACATTCAGCGAGTCAGCGATGCCTTGCATAGGTATTATAATCTGCGCATCCGATTTTTCAAGCCATTCATGGCTGAGCCCTGTAGCTTCCGTTCCCATAACAATAGCAACGGAACCGCGAAAATTCATTTTGTGATAAACTAATGCGGAATCAGTGAGTGCTGCGGCATAAATTTTTATTTTCTGCTTTTTAAGCCATGCAAGGGCTTCGGTAGTGGTGCAGCTAACAACCTGCCGGCTGAAAATGCATCCAACTCCCGAGCGGATTGCATTAGGATTATAAATATCAGTCAGCGGGTCGCAAACGATAACAGCATCGAGTTGAGCGGCGTCGGCAGTGCGCATAATGGCTCCCAGGTTGCCGGGTTTTTCGACTGATTCAAGAATAAGAATAAGAGGATCAGTATTTAATTTCAGATCATTGAGCGTAAGGTTCCGTGGAATGGCAAGTGCAATCAACCCGTCAGATCCTTCGCGGTAAGCAATACGTTCAAATGCATGAATGCCCACATCAAACACGCTCACTTCCGGGTGCTGGCGGATAAGCCCCTCCCCTTTGCCTTCCCGGTCAAGTTCCGGGCAAATGTATATTTCCTTTATTTCAATCCCTGACGCCAGGGCCCTGCTTATTTCGCGGTACCCTTCAATAACAAAAAGGTTTTGCTCCCGGCGGTCGCGGCTGCCCGACTGCAGTTTCAATATGTTTTTAATACGCGGATTGGAGGGCGATTGAATGGCGTCAGGCATAGGATTGGGATTTATTTGCCAAAGGTAAGGAAAAGGGTTTAGCTGCGCTGAGCTCGCTGCGCTCGGTTGAAGGGTTTCTAGTTTCTGGTTTCTGGTTTCAGGGAGGGAGAGTTTCGGAATTGAGGGGTTT
>CAZOXJ010000028.1:0-1339 GCA_964583325.1 uncultured Lentimicrobiaceae bacterium | reverse complement strand
TAAAAAAAAGGATCACGAATTTTCACTAATTATTCTAATTCACACTAATTAAAAGTACATTTTAAACAGCAAACCCTTCAATCTTTAACAATCAAAAAAATCGCGAAAATTCATCCAAATACCAGATGCACATGCCAGGCTGAGAAAATTCGTCGATCATAAGAACCATTTCTGTCGTCGGGCAGAAAACTCATTACAAACTAATAATTCCCCTATGCCTGTGGCAGGTTATGAATCATTTAAAATTCGTGGAAATTCGCTTAATTCGTAAAAATTCGTGGATTCATTTAAAACTCGTGGATTCATTTAAAATTCGTGAGAATTCCCCTAATAAGTGCAAATTAGTGGATAAAAAAAATCCTGTCTTCCGCCAGACAGATCAATAATTCGTTAAAATTAGTGGATCCATTATAATTTGTACTTTTGCCACACATAACCAATTTTAAATTTTTTAGTATTCCATAAAAATGCAAGATCGACCATTGAATTTCGGACTTATCGGTGCAGGTGGCTATATCGCCCCCAGGCATATGAAAGCTATTAAAGAAACCGGCAATATGCTGGTGGCTGCCCTCGACCGCTATGATGGAGTGGGTATCATGGACAGCTATTTCCCCGAGGCTAACTTCTTTACCGAACCCGAACGCTTCGACAGGCATCTTGATAAACTCCGCCGCAAAGGCAACGGTTTTAAAATCGACTATGTCAGCATCTGCTCACCAAATTACCTCCACGACGCACATATGCGTTTGGCTTTGCGCAACGATGCTCATGCTATCTGCGAAAAACCACTCGTTTTAAACCCCTGGAACCTGGATGCGCTTTCCGAACTGGAACAGGAAACCGGTAAGCGCATATTTACCATACTGCAACTTCGCCTTCATCCTGCCATTATCGCTTTACGCGAAAAAATAAAAAATGGTCCGGCTGATAAAGTTTATGATGTTAACCTTAATTACATCACAAGCCGTGGCAAATGGTATCATATTTCCTGGAAAGGCGACCTGGCGCGCTCCGGCGGCATTGCAACTAATATTGGCATTCACTTTTTCGATATGCTCACCTGGATTTTTGGCGATGTAACAGAAAATGAAGTTAAAATTCATGAAGCGGATCAGGCCTCCGGGTTTCTTAAACTCGAAAAAGCCAACGTAAACTGGCACCTGAGTATTAACGCAGATCATCTGCCCACCCAGGCAACAGCATCGGGTAAACGCACTTACCGCTCGATAACCGTCGACGGCGACGAAGTTGAATTCAGCGAAGGCTTTACCGATCTGCACACCCGCAGCTACGAACAAATTCTTGCCGGTAACGGCTTTGGCCTCGAAGACGCCCG
>CAZOXJ010000027.1:24222-28778 GCA_964583325.1 uncultured Lentimicrobiaceae bacterium | reverse complement strand
AAACCATCGAACAAATATAAACTTTTTTCATATCCAAATATTCCGTTCATATACTTGTACCTGTTTCGGCTCCTATTTGTATCAAATTTACAATTATGCATATAAACGGAGCCCCGGACTTGCAATGGGCGTTACCACTGATGTGCTACAGCTTTGAACATAAGGCTTTTACCACCCGAAAGCGGAACTCCATTTTCCCTAAAATTACCCCTTAAAATTTCATCCCCTTTGCCTACCTTTGCACCCGCAAAAAACGAATCGCTCAAAACTTTATGGAAATACCAAGCAAATACGATCCCCGGTCAATTGAAGATAAGTGGTACAGCTTCTGGCTCGAAAATAAATACTTCCGTTCGGTACCCGACGACCGGGAACCATACACTATTGTAATTCCCCCGCCTAATGTTACCGGTGTGCTTCACATGGGACATATGCTCAATAATACTATTCAGGATGTGCTGGTGCGCCGTGCCCGTATGACCGGCAAAAATGCCTGCTGGGTTCCGGGTACCGACCATGCTTCTATTGCAACCGAAGCCAAAGTGGTGGCCAAACTCAAAGAAGATGGCATCGAAAAATCAGATCTTACACGCGAATCTTTTCTGGAACATGCCTGGGAATGGAAGGAAAAACATGGTGGTATTATCCTTGAGCAATTAAAAAAACTTGGCGCTTCCTGCGATTGGGACCGCACTTGTTTTACCATGGATGAACCTCGTTATGAGTCGGTTATACGTGTTTTTATTGACCTTTACAACAAAGGACTTATTTATCGTGGCGTACGAATGGTGAACTGGGATCCGCAGGCTCTTACCGCCCTTTCCGACGAAGAAGTTATTTTCCGCGAAGTTCAGAGTAAACTCTATTATCTCCGGTATAAAGTGGAAGGGTCTGAGGATGAATGGGTAACCATTGCAACTACACGTCCGGAAACCATACTTGGCGATACTGCCGTTTGTTATCACCCCGAAGATGAACGTTTTAAACACCTGGAAGGCAAACGCGTTCTGGTTCCTTTGCTCGGACGTTCAATTCCTATGATCAGCGATGAGTATGTCGATCGCGAATTCGGGACCGGATGCCTTAAAATTACTCCTGCCCACGATGTAAACGACTACCTGATAGGTCAAAAATATAACCTCGAAAGCATTGATATTTTCAATCCGGATGGTACTTTGAGCGAAAAAGCACAAATGTATATCGGACAGGACAGGTTTGCTGTGCGCACTGTTATCGTTCAGGATTTACAGACTTCGGGCAACCTGGTTAAAATTGAAGAATATGTAAATAAGGTCGGATACAGCGAACGGACACATGTAGCGATTGAACCAAAGCTTTCGATGCAATGGTTCCTGAAAATGGCTGATATGGCTAAACCTGCGCTCGATGTGGTGCTGGACGATACCGTAAAATTTCATCCCGAAAAGTTTAAAAATACCTACCGGCACTGGATGGAGAACGTCCGCGACTGGTGCATAAGCCGCCAGCTTTGGTGGGGACAGCGTATTCCGGCGTATTATCTTCCTGATGGCAGCATAATTGTAGCCCAATCAGCCGAAGAAGCTCTTGGAAAAGCACTTGCGAAATTCCCAAAACTCACCCTTGCTGATCTTCGGCAGGATGAGGATGTACTTGATACCTGGTTTTCGTCGTGGCTTTGGCCGATTTCGGTGTTCGATGGTATCCGGAATCCTGAAAATGAGGATATTAAATACTATTATCCAACCAACGACCTGGTAACAGCTCCCGAAATTCTTTTCTTCTGGGTAGCCCGCATGATCATGGCTGGGCAGGAGTATCGCAAAGATATACCTTTTAAAAATGTGTATCTCACTGGTATTGTGCGCGATAAGCTGGGGCGCAAAATGTCGAAATCCTTAGGGAATTCACCCGATCCTATCCAACTGATTGAGCAATATGGCGCTGATGGCGTTCGTGTTGGTATGTTGCTGACTTCGCCTGCCGGCAATGATTTGCCTTTCGATGAGTCGCTTTGTGAACAGGGACGCAATTTCAGTAATAAGGTTTGGAATGCTTTCCGACTGGTGAACGGTTGGGAAGTGGATAAAAACCTGAAACAACCTATGTATGCAGCTTTATCGGTAACGTGGTTCCGTTCGCGGTTTAACGAAGCCCTTACCGAAATAAACGAACATTATACTAAATATCGTTTAAGCGATGCGCTGATGGGCGTTTACAAACTGGTTTGGGACGATTTCTGCTCCTGGTTCCTCGAAATGATAAAGCCCGCCTATCAGCAACCCATCGATGCGGCAACGCATAAAGCGGCTGTTTCTTTGTTATCGGATATTATGCAGGTGTTACATCCGTTTATGCCATTTATCACCGAAGAAATCTGGCATTTGTTGCACGGAGAAAAAGCCGGCAGCATTATGATTTCGCAAATGCCGGTTCCACAAAGGTTTGATGAAAAAATCCTGACCCATTTTACTTATACACTGGAGATTGTAACATCAGTTCGCTCGGTACGTAAGGATAAAAATATACCTATTAAAGATAAACTCGAACTGTTTATTTTAAAACCGGGCAAGGAAATTCCAAACCTGTTGTTCGATTCACTGATCGAGAAATTGTGTAACCTTTCGCCGATACGTTATGTAACGGAAAAGGTTAATGGTGCTGCTTCATTCCTGATTAAAGGAAATGAATTCTATATTCCTTTGGGCGATAAAATTGATACGGAAGCTGAGATCGAAAAACTCAACCAGGAACTGGAATACACGCGTGGATTCCTTAAAAGTGTTATGGTTAAGCTTTCGAATGAACGATTTGTTGCCAACGCAAAACCTGAAGTTGTGGAAGTGGAACGCCGGAAAATGGCTGATGCCGAAACTAAAATCAAAACGATTGAAGAGCAGATTTCGATGTTGAAGAAGTGATGTTTAACCACAGAAGTTTATTTTACCACTGAGGCACTAAGTTCACTAAGTATCACTAAGTGAAAAACACAAAATAACTTCCCATTTGTAACAAAGTCAGAAAATTCTTTCAACATTTAACCAGATGACCATCGTAAATTGTGCGCATAGAGTTTAAGCAGTGCCTGATCCTCTCTGATAGTCCGTAGGACTATAATATAAATAAAAGAAAATCAGGGAGAAAATGATTGCCCGTAGGGCATTAACTGAAAAAAAGTGTAAAAAATGATGTCCAGTCCACGTTTCTGTTTTGTGGAAGTTATTTCGGAAGTTTCACTAAGAGCGACTATTAACTCATTTTTGGCACTTGAAATAGAAGTAGATATTATCAAAAAAAACCACTTAGTGTTTCTCAGTGTTCTGAGCGCCTGAGTGGTTTTCTTATTCTAAAAATCTAATAATCAGTCGAATAATACGCTTTCACTTTCTCCCTCAGATTGTAATTCGACGACATTACTTCCCCATACGCTCCGGTCGATCGGATTGCAATCAGATCGCCACGTTTTGTAATTGGCAACAGCTGTGCTTTCCCGAAACAGTCGGAGCTTTCGCAGATCGGACCAACAACATCATACCGCTGCATGGGACCATCGGTATTCGTAATATTTTCAATTTTATGGTAGGCCTGGTAAAGTGCCGGTCGGATCAATTCAGTCATGCCGGCATCAAGAATCATAAAATCAGTGTTTACCCCGTTTTTGATATATAACACTTTCGAAATCAGGCTGCCACATTGAGCAACCAGGGCACGCCCCAATTCAAAATGAATTTTTTGACCGGGATTAACCTCAAGGAAATCATGAAAGAGTTTAAAAAATGACGCAAAATCCACAATAGCATGTTTATCAGGTTCATGATAATCAATTCCGAGACCGCCTCCAAGGTTGAGATTCGGTATATCTATGTGATGATTTCTGAACCATTGCTGGAATTCATTTACTTTAATACACAATGATTTGAATGCACTCAGATCCGTAATCTGCGAACCGATATGGAAATGGAGTCCGATCAGTTGGATGTTTTTTAACGATTTTAGTTTACCAACTATACTTTCGAGTTCCCATTGGTTGATGCCAAATTTGTTTTCTTCAAGTCCGGTAGTTATGTATTTGTGGGTATTGGCGCTTACATTTGGGTTCAGCCTTAGTGCAACGGGTGCGATTTTATTCATTTCAGCCGCCAGCTGATTTATAACTTCCAGTTCCTGAATGCTTTCGCAATTGAAACTATGAATATTGAGATTTAATCCGGTTTTGATTTCTTTATCACTTTTTCCAACGCCGGCAAAAACGATTTTGTCATTTGCAAACCCGGTTTCAGCTGCCCTGCTAACCTCGTTCCCGCTTACACAATCAGCCCCGAACCCAAATTCTTTGATCCGGTTCAGGATGGTGAAATCTGCATTTGCTTTAAGCGCATAATGTACATGGTATCCAAATTTGCCAGCTTCCTGTTTCAGGCTGTGCAATGTCTGGTCGAGCAACTCCAGGTTGTAATAATAAAACGGGGTAGGAGTGAGGGTGAACTTATGTATTATTTCTTTCGAAAATGATGTCATTGGCTGGAAATCCTAAAATTCTACTTTTATTTTGGGGATGAAATTTGAGGGGCGGGAGT
>CAZOXJ010000027.1:0-24122 GCA_964583325.1 uncultured Lentimicrobiaceae bacterium | reverse complement strand
GCTTCACCTACTTATTCAAGGTCAAAAAGGCCTTTGTTCAGGGCCTGGAGCGTCTTCTTTTTTAGTTCAGTATCAACCAGTATCGAAATATTGTTTTCACTTCCACCGTACGAAATCATGCGAACCGGAATATTTTTCAACGTTTCGAAAATACGACCGGCGTATCCGGGTTTCCCGGCAGGGAAAAGTCCGACGATACTTACAATGCTCAAATGACTGTCAACGTTCACGGTGCCGAAACCAGTCAATTCTTCCAGAATGCTTTCCAGATCATCCGTATTATCAATAGTTACTGAAACGGCAACCTCTGAAGTTGTGATCATATCAATAGGTTTGCGGAAACGCTCGAAAACTTCGAAAACGGCCCGGAGAAAACCATAAGCCAGCAACATTCGGCCTGATTTGATATTGATTGCAGTTATTCCATCTTTGGCGGCCACAGCCCTGAAACCTTCAGCCTGGTTTTCGGATGAGATGAGAGTTCCGGGAGCATCCGGCTGCATGGTATTCAGCAACCTTACTGGAATATTCTGGTTTTTTGCCGGAAGAATACAGGTAGGGTGTAAAATTTTCGCTCCGAAATACGCTAACTCAGCTGCTTCATCAAAAGTGAGCTTAGCAATTGGAAATGTGCGGTTAACAACCCTGGGATCGTTGTTGTGCATTCCATCAATATCTGTCCATATCTGAATTTCTTCAGCTTTAACTGCAGCACCAATAATTGTTGCTGTATAATCGCTGCCGCCACGTTTCAGGTTATCAATTTCACCGTAATCATTCCTGCAGATGTAACCTTGAGTAATAAACAAATTGGAATGAGGGAATTTACCAAGTTCATGATTCAGATTTTCAGTAATAAATACCATATCCGGCTCTGCATTTTCATTGATCCTCATGAAGTTAAGTGCTGGAAGCAGAACTGAAGGAACCTGCTTTTCTTCAAGCAGAAACTGAAAAAGTGCTGTCGAAATCAACTCGCCCTGGGCCAGGATAGCACGTTCCTCATTCACGGTAAACAAATCAAGCGTAAACGAACGCAGGTATCCGAAATGCAGCGAAATCAGCTCTTTCCCTTTCTGCAAAGCTTCCCCCGGTTTGTATAAATCGTGTATTACCCTGTTATATTCCGACTCTAATGCACCAATCAGCTTACTTGCCTTATCATTGTCATTGTTATACAGTGCCTGGCTTATTTCGACCAAAGCGTTGGTAGTTCCGCTCATAGCCGACAGCACAACTATTTTGGGTTCACCGTCATTAATCAGGTTAACCAACGCATTCATCCTTTGTGGAGACCCTACCGAGGTGCCTCCAAATTTCATTATCTTCATGCTGAATAATTGATTTATTAAATGATAGTCCCTACCAGAAACTCCTTAACCGAGCGCAGCGGGCTTAGCGCAGCGAAACCCGAAATGTGCAATTTGCAAAATGAAACCAGAAACCAGAAACCAGAAACTCTCATTTACCTCGTAAACACATATTGCAACATATTCGCTCCCATTTGCAATGCTTTTAGTCGTTTTTCAGGCGAATCTTTGTGTACGTCAGGGTCTTCCCATCCATCGCCAAGATCACATTCGTAGTCGTAAAAACAAACGAGCCTGCCTTCCCAGAGTAACCCGAATCCCTGTGGTGGTTTGCCGTCGTGTTCATGTATTTTTGGCAAACCATTAGGGAAATTATATTTCTGATGGTAAATAGGGTAGTCAAATGGCAATTCAACAAATTCCAGTTCAGGGAAAACTTTTTTTATCTGTGGCCTGATGTACTGATCAATGCCATAATTATCTGTTATATGAAGAAATCCTCCGGCAATCAGGTAGTTACGAATGTTTAATGCTTCCTGGTCATTAAAAATCACGTTGCCGTGACCTGTAAGATGAACGAAAGGATAATTGAATATTTCAGCACTTCCGGCATCAACAGTTGCATATTCTTTATTGATGCTGGTTTTCAGATTTTTATTACAGAAATCAATCAGGTTTGTTAACGAGGTCGGGTTTGCATACCAATCGCCCCCGCCATTGTATTTCAACAAAGCAATCTGGTAGGTGCTTTGTGAATATCCATTCAGGAAAACGGCAAGAAAAAATAGTAAAAGTAGAAAGTTCCTTTTTATCATGATTCGTTGGCAATATTTATAATGTGGCAGGCAACAACGGCAGCTGTTTCGGTCCTGAGCCTCGATGGTCCAAGGTTAACAGGTACGAACCCTTTTTGGAGGGCTGCTTTAATTTCTTTTTTACTGAAATCACCTTCGGGTCCTATCAGTACAGTGCAGTCTCCATCATGGTAAGCTGTTTTCAGATGCAGTGGCTGATTTTCCTCTACATAAGCAACAAACCGGGCTGAAGGAAGGTTCATTTGGATGAAATCTCCGAATTTAACAGGTTCGTGCAAAACAGGAAGGTAAGTTTTGACTGATTGCTTGGCAGCAGAAAGAATGATTTTCTGGAGTCGGTCGGTACGTATCTGAACCCTTTCGGAATGTTCACAAAATAAAGGTGTTATTTCATCAATGCCAATTTCAGTTGCTTTTTCCAGGAACCATTCGAAGCGGGCAATATTTTTAGTCGGAGCCACAGCCATATGCAATCTGAATGGCCGTTTGCCGGATTCAGGAATTACATTTATGAGCATCACAGGGCAGTTTTTGATGTCAGCTGACATGATCTGTCCTTCGTAAAGGTTACCGATTCCATCCGAAAGATTGATCTTATCACCTGCGCGCATCCGAAGCACTTTGATGCAATGGAAAGATTCTTCGCTGCCAAGGGTAACCTGGCAGGGAACTGCATTTAAAACCGGATCAATGTAATATAGCTGCATAAAATTGAATTCGCTGCAAAGATACGAAACAAGCGGAAACCCAAGCCTAGTCAAAGCCAACGGCTGAAAATGAAAAAACCGGCTCTAAGGCCGGCTTTTTCGAAAAGGACAGGATTTGAAAACTACCTGATAATGAGCTTCTGCTGTTCTGCCGTATTGTTACCTGCTATTTTAACAAGATAAACTCCTTTTGGCATATTACCCAGGTTCAGCGTTTCCGAAAGATGTGAGGTTGATTGGATGTTATGGCTATAAACCAATGAACCTTGTGCGTTGAAAAGTGTAAAAGTCAAATCTTCAACTTTTTGTCCGGAATAAACAGTTATTGTTCCTGATGTTGGATTGGGATAAATCATGATTTTTTGATTTTCCATGGATTTGATCCCTACTTCAGGAGTTGCAGCAATACTGATATTATCGATAAACATGTTGTTTCCAAAACGGTTATAGGTTTCAAATGCAATTTTGATATTGGGTTTATTCGCCCAGGCCGAAAGGTCGATAATTGCGCACATGCTTCCCCATCCACTGCTGCACCAATCGTCAGCCACTGCAGGGAAAAACTCAGTAGTTAATTTTGGAACAGTAGCTAATGTTCCTTCTCCTCTTTCGCCTTCGGCAAATACCCTTACCCAGTTTTCGCCGCAATCTTCCGAAACAAGTACAATCAGCGAATCGGAAACCGTAGTGTAACGGTTTGCATAAGCATGATCGAAAGTCATGAAAACCGGGTCAGCACCTGTAAAATTCATTGGAGGTGATACCATGCGGTCGCGTCGTCCGGGAGGAACGGAATAATTGAAGTGATTCATCCAGGCTGCGTTGTTCCCCGGAGTGTTTCCTTCAACGGTAGTAATTCCCCAGGTAACCAGGTTGTCAGGGTTTTCGATTGTCCAGCCTCTGCCGTCGAACGAATTGCTTTCGAAATCTTCGGTAAATGGGGCATTGTAACCACCTGCCAGAATATAGTTTGATTTGGTAACCGATCGTGAGCCATTGCTGTTCAAAGCTACTAAAGTTACTGTATATGAACCGGTTTCGGTAAAACGTACCTGTGGATTCTGCGAATTGGCGTCGGTTCCGTTTTCGTAAACGATTGTATTTGGCGTAAATGACCAGTTCCAAGCGTATGGGCATGATTTTGAATTATCAGTAAACTGTACGATCTGGCTCATATCGCAGAATGCAACCGGCGAAGCTGCAAATCCGGGAACAGGTTTAATTGTATCGCTTACAACAATATAAGCAGTTTTGGTAATCGAATGTGTGCCTGCACTATTGGTAACGGTTAATTGTACATCGTAGCTTCCGGGGGCATCGTAAAGAATCCCTGCAGGATTTTTAGCCGTTGATGTTGCAGGTGTGCCACCGGGAAAACTCCATTCCCATTGAAATGGAACTCCAAATGAAAGATCACTGAAAGCTACCTGGCAACCTGAAGGAATAACAGGCTGATCGACAGTAAAATCGGCTGTAGGTGCTACCACATACATATCCGATTCCCACAAGCCACGGCCATAGGTTCCTGCTTTGATTTTATCGCCTGCAGGGGAAGTGGGGTCATAAAAAATTTCGAGCTCGGTTACTTTTGCAGCTGAAGGCAGTCCATTTGAGAAAGGAATCCAGTCGGCAAGAGAGTTGTCCTTGTAAAAAATTCCTGCATCGGAACCTGCATACAAACCTTCCTGGCTGTTTTTATAATATACGATGGCTGAAAAATGAATATCAGGAAGCCCGCCGGTAATTTCAGTCCAGTTTATTCCACGGTCAACAGATTTAAATATTTGCTTATCCTGAACGATATAAATGGTGTTTTCGTCATAAGGACTTGCTTCCATATCCGAAATAGTAGCACCGGTTAATAACTGAGGCGAAATATTCGTCCAGGTGGGTTCGTCCTGCATCGCATTAGTGCTGATATACAAGGAGCCACCGCTCGCAGCATATAAAATATTGGTGTTCACCGGCGATTGCTCCATTACGCTTAAATTACCAGTGTTAATTGTTGATATTTTTTTCCATTTAACACCCGAAGCAGAAGGATTTTTAATATTTACACTCCTCCAAACATTTTTGTATCCGATGAACATAACATTAGGGTCGTCCTCGCCCATAACAAACGGCGTAACCCAGGCTCCTTCTTCAGTGATTCCATTTACACCATTGCCGGCAATTTGCGAAGCATTGGTTCCTATAACCCTGTTCATAGCACCATAATATACCGTGGTATAACGATAATTCGGATTTGTAAAGTCGATTGCACATTCCATTCCGTCACCACCACCAATAGAAATCCATGTATCAAAATCAAGCAGGTAGGTACCATTATCCTGGTTTCCAATAACTACCAAATCCTCCTCAGTTGCGCTTTGGCCAATTTTATACATCTGAGTTATTGGCAAACCGGTAGTAATTTCATTCCATTGACTACCGCCATTATCTGTCCAGTAAATTCCGCCATCGTTGCCAACATAAATCCGGTTGTTGAGTGGGTTATACGTAAAAATGTGCTGATCGGCATGAACTTCAGCAACACCGCAACCGCCGTACCAATGTCCGTTTATCTGCCAGCTGGCACCCCCGTTGGTTGATTTCCAGATGTTTACTCCACCAACATAAATAACATTGGCATCAACAGGATCAGCCACAATGGCAAGGTCGTACCAGGCTTGTCCGCCAGCGTCAGATCCATTGCACGACCAACCCATCAGGTTAGGGGAATCGGACATTTCAGTAAAAGTGAGTCCTGCGTTTTCGGATTTGTACAATCCTCTGAAACCATTATCGCCTTTAGCAAGCAGGAAATAAACAATTTCCGGATTAGCAGGTGTAACGGCTATGACTCCTCTTGCTCCCGAAGGCAAGCCAGCTGTAATCAGAAACCAGTTTTCACCGGCATCAGTTGATCTGTAAAACTGACCTCCTGAGGTACCGTAAAGTATAGTGTTGCTTCCAGGTTTGAGAGCGATATCTTTAAAAGCACCGTTGTTGTTTTTACTCCAGGTGGCGCCGCCATCAATGGATTTAAAGAATCCGGAATTTGTACCGGCGAAAATTGTCTGAGAATCTGAAGGATCGAAAAGCAGATCGCCAACCGTAGCATTTCCCATTCCTGTATTCGATGTTTGCCAGGTGGCTCCGTTATCAGTACTTTTCATAATACCTAAGCCGGGTGCATCGCCTGCATCACGGTCGCCGGTTCCTATAAAAATAGTTGAAGGATTAACAGGATCAATGGCGATGGCTGAAACTCCAAGCGTAGGTAACCCATCTGTGGTTGACGACCATTCATTTCCTCCGGTTGTGGTAAACCACAATCCTCCTGCAGGTGCCCCTACATATACAATGTCAGGATTGGTAGGATGAAATGCAACTGCATTCAACCGTCCGAGGCCTTCGTATCCGCCACCTATCTCAAAAGGTCCCTGGTTTATCCATTCTCCGGCTAAAGAGGCAGGACTGTCAAATTGCTTCATGTAAGCATTATAAATATCCCTTACTTCGTTTGGTGCAGGCATTCTTCCATCAATAGTGATACGGTCCTTCATCAAACTTTCCCAGCGTTTAAAAGGTTTCCATCCGCATCCTTTTGTAATTTCACGGTTCTCCCAATATTTATTGAAAGCACTCTGGATTTGATAGAAGTTCGCATCAGGATCCTGCATCATCGAAATCCAATAAGGATATTCAGAGGTGTCGGCAACTGCAGTAACTGATTGTGCTGAAACACGTGTGAATGCAAAAAGCAACACTAAAACAGGTAAAAACAGGTAAGATTTTTTCATGGAAAGGTTTACGTATTATATTTAGGTTTTATAAACAATAAAAAGTCTGAAAAGTTAAAAAACGCGAACTCAACTTCATTCAACTGAATGAATTATAGCAAGAATGAAGCAAAAAATAAATGCTTAATCTTCTTCACGGTTTGAGCGAATTATGATGATTTTGCTTTGAAATAGATCCTTCTGACGAGCCAGAGGCTATTTCTCCCCTTTAAAAACATAACCAGCTTCTGTAACAGCATCACCAATGGCTGCTATTGAGGTTTGAGTTGAGTCGAAGCTCACAACAGCTGTTGAATCAAGATGTGACGCTTTTACTGAAACTACTCCGGCAATTTTTTCAACATTTTCCTGAACGGTTCCCTCACATCCGGTGCAAGTCATACCTTCAACAGCAAGTGTAATGGTTTTGTTGGCAACCGCCGTATTAGCCTGTGCTGCATTGTCGGTTGAAGTTGATTTTCCTGAACAGCCTGCCATAAGAGCAGCTAATAGGAATACGAAAAACAGTTGTTTCATTTGTCTATATTTTGAATCCAAAATTACAGCTTTTACCTTAACAAATTCATTCAGCTACAGATAAAACACGAATTCTTCCTATTGAATTTTACAATAGTAGGTGTGCATCAGGAAATCATGAAAATTGATAAATAAAAAATGAGTAATGATTGAGAAAATTCTCCTTCATTACTCATTCTATTCACGATGCAGGACACAAATCGCCATTTCTGCATCGCTAAGGCTCTTCACTTTTCACTCTTCACTTTTCACTGTCATTGCGAGTGAAACGAAGCAACACTTTTCACTCTTCACTATTCCTCCAGCGCCGTCAAATCTCCTGTATCCTGTCCCAGTGCTCTTGCTTTAATTACACGACGCATAATTTTTCCTGAACGTGTTTTTGGAAGTGAATCGGCAAATTCAACAAATGCAGGTCTGGCAATAGGACCTATTTCTTTGGCAACGTGTGTTTTAAGCTCTTCGGCTAATGCCGGGCTTGGGGCAGAACCTTGTCGCAGGATCACTGTGCAATGGATAATATTTCCGTGCAATTCATCGGGTAATGCAACAGCAGCTGCTTCGGTAACCATCGGGTGACTGACCAGGGCACTTTCAATTTCAGCTGAGCCAAGTCTGTATCCGTTAACTTTTATTACATCGTCAATGCGTCCGATGATCCAGTAATATCCGTCATCGTCTTTCCGTGCGGAGTCGCCGGCAAGATACCATCCTTGTTTTGCATATTTTTCCCAGTATTTCTCTACATATCTGTCAGGGTCGCCAAGTATGGTACGTGCCATGCCAGGCCAGGGATTCTGAATAACAAGATTGCCTTCTTCCCCTGCTTTAACTTCTTCACCCTGATCATTTACTATAGCAATTTCATTTCCGAAAAATGGTTTTGTGGCTGATCCAGGTTTAAGTGGCGTTATTGGAAGAGGCGTAATCATAAAACCACCTGTTTCTGTTTGCCACCAGGTATCCATTATCGGGCAGCGGCTTTTACCGATTACTTCGTAATACCATTTCCATGCTTCCGGATTTATGGGTTCACCAACAGATCCAAGTAAGCGCAATGAACTCAGATCGTGGCGGTCGGCCCACGATGACCCAAAACGCATTAATCCGCGGATAGCAGTAGGAGAGGTGTATAAAATATTTATACCGTACCTTTCAATCATCGACCACCAGCGATTCGGATACGGATGATTGGGCGCACCTTCGTACATCACTATGGTAGCTCCGTTAATCAGCGGACCATACACAATGTAGCTGTGGCCGGTAATCCAGCCTGGATCAGCAGCACACCACCAACGATCCTCGGGTTTAATATCGAATACGTACCTGTGCGTTGTTGCTGTATAAACGGCATAACCGCCATGGGTATGAACTAATCCTTTTGGTTTTCCGGTTGTACCTGAAGTATAGAGAATAAAAAGCGGATCTTCGGCATTTGTTTTTTCGGTGCAACATTTGGTGGTTGCAAGCGGCATACCCATCAGATCATGATACCAGAAGTCCCGGTCGTTTTCCATATAGCAATCTTCACCGGTGCGTTTCACAGCAATACAAACTTCGATAGTAGCCGATCGTTGCATGGCTTCGTTGGCAATGGTTTTTAGTTGTGTAGGTTTTCCCCGCCTGAAACCACCGTCGGCTGTAATCAGAATCCTGCTTTTTGCATCTTCAATACGTTCGGCAAGAGCTTCAACGCTGTATCCACCATACACCACGCTGTGAACAGCGCCAATCTTGGCACATGCAAGCATGGAAATTACCAGTTCAGGGATCTGAGGCATATAAATGGTAACTACTTCGCCTTTCTTTGCACCCATGGCACGAAGTACATTCGAAAACTTGGTTACCTCACGGTTGAGAGCGTGGTACGAAAAAGTCCTTACATCGCCTGGTTCACCTTCCCATATGATCGCCATTTTGTTACGGGTAGCATTTTTCTGATGCCTGTCGAGCGCATTGTGTATTATATTAATCTGCCCCCCTGTAAACCATTTGTAGAAAGGCTTTTCGCTGTCGTCCAGTACTTTATCCCATTTTTTATACCAATCGAGGCGTTTAGCTTCAGTAGCCCAGAATTCTTCGCGGTTTTCGATGGAATGTTTGTAAAGTGAATCGTAATCTTTAATGATTGCTTTCTTCATTACCTCTTTTGAGGGGTAATATACTTTGTTCAGTTCGGGATCGGAGTGGATCATAGTAAATAGGGTTTTAATGATGCAATTGCTTGCTTAAAAGTACAAATATTAATCGAAATACAGAAGATAAAAATTGAATATAATTAATGCAAGAAGTTCATGTCAAAGTGTTGAGGCAATAAAATCTGAGAAAGGTATTAGGAAAATAGAAGTAACAGGTTAGCTCAAATCAACCGGTCACCTATCATCACCAACATAACAAAAAGGTAATACACATTAATAAGAACAAATGATTTCCCGACATTAAACGGCTTTTGTCGATTAAGAAGCGGGAAGAATATTACGATTAGTGCTGCAGAAAGTAGTATAATAAATGTTACACTCAATACCTGATCCTGTAATTTAAAAAGGGGCAAAGCCAATGCCGAAACTGCTGTGGCGGCAATCCACACAAAAGTTAGTCGTTTAATCTGCTCATCGGTAAGAAGTTGAGTGAGAGAGGGTAGTTTAGCCATTTCGTATTGTTTTCCAAGTTTCAGAAGCAGCAGCCAGAAGTGAGGTATCTGGCCCATAAAGAAAAAGAAACCCAGTGCAAGTGCTCTTGGGTCGGTGAGGCTTCCGCCACCGGCCACCCAGCCAGCAAGTGGCGGCAATGCGCCAACCATTGAGCCGGGGACTGCAGCAAAAGCGGTTACCTTTTTCAATGGTGTGTAAATAAGGTTGTACCAAACAAATGTGGAAATGCCAACCAAAAGTGTTAGCCATCCCGGTCCGAAATAAAGAACCAGGCATCCCGAAATAAAATAGGCTAAGGCAATAACTGATGCCCCGGTTTTACTTATCCGTCCGGAAGGAAGCGGCCTTCCTGCAGTACGTTTCATTATTTTATCGGTTTCGGTTTCCTGCAATTGGTTAAAAGCGGACGCACCACAAGCGAGCAGAAAAATTCCGATAAATGGTAAAACAAAGCCACGGTCGAATGTACCGTGGCTAAGTATATAGCCTGTAAAAGTTGTAAATGCTACTGCTACCGAAATCCTGACTTTTCCCAGTTCGCTGATGATTTTCAGCATTTCACCGGGGCTATTTCTTTTCTTCACTTAGTGTTTTGATATATTCGATTATCTGATCAATTTCCTGATCATTCAACTGGCCTTTGTAAGAAATCATAGATCCTTTATTAAATCCTTTTACAACATCTGCATCAGGTTCAAGAATGGATTTTTTGATATATTCCTCATCTACCATGATTTCACGTTCTTTTCCATCAGTGGTAATCGTAACTTTATGGCCAAAAATACCTTTGTACGATGGCCCAACGATTTTAGTTCCGTCAGCGGAATGGCAGGCAATACAGCCTTTCTGCTCTGTGAGCAATTTTCCGGCTGCTCCAGGAATGGCTGCAACGGTTGAATCCACTTTCACAGGACCCAAAGCATACCATTTATCGAAACTGGCCTGATCTAGAACTTCAACCGTAGTACCCATGTAGGAGTGCCTCAGCCCGCAGTATTCAGCACAAAAAAGATCGTACGAACCAATAACAAGTGATTTAAACCACATATAGTTTTCTGCCTTACCAGGAACAACATCTTCTTTAATACGGAAGGCAGGAATGTATAAACTATGTATCACATCAACCGATTCCATATTCAGTACTACTGGTTTGTTAACCGGAACGTAGAGCGTATCCTCAATTTTACCGTTTTCGTATTCGAAACGCCAGCTCCACATCATGGCAGTTACTTTTACTTTCATGGCATCATCGGGCACTTTACGCATAGGAATATAAGAGCTCCATCCCAACCAGAACATGTACAAAACAAGTATCAGGGGAATTACAGTCCAGATAATTTCCAGTTTATTGCTTCCTTCAATTTCAGTGGCAACAGGATTCTTTTTCTTATTGTATTTCACAATAAAGAAAATGATTACGGTAGTAATCCCGACCAGGAATAAAAGGGAGATTCCAACGATAATGGCAAAAGCCGTATCTACACCTCCCGAAAAGTTTGAATATCCTTGAAACATAGTGCTTATCGGTATAAGTAATCAAAAAATGTTATTACTATCACTACTGCGTATATGGCCAATACAAGTGTAACCATAAAGCGGTAAATTTTTTCGTCGAACTTCAGATGCATGAAGTAAAGAAGCACAATGGCTGCTTTTACAGATGCAATAAGCATGGCAGCCGCTGTATTGTAAGGCCCCAGATGAACACTGGTAATTGTAACGGTAAGCACTGTAAGTACTAAAAGTGTAAGAAGAACAATTACCTGAGATTTATAGGTTGATATATGGTTTTTATGTTCACTCATAGGGCTTAGTGTATTAAGTAAAACAATGGGAACAGGAATATCCATATTAAATCGACAAGGTGCCAGTACAAGCCTCCGTTTTCGAGTAAGGAAACGCGGTCCTTATTCACTGATCCGTTTTTAACTTTTGCATAAACTACGGCCAGGAGGGCAACACCGACAATAATATGAATTGCATGCAAGCCGGTCATAAAGAAATACAAACCAAAGAAAAGCATATCGCCTTTGCTCAGGCTTAAAAGGAATTCACTTCCGGGATAAATGTCGTGGTGAATTTTAGCTCCCCATTCGAAATATTTATTTACAAGAAAAATGATTGCCAACAGTATAGTAACTGCGAGCAAAATCAAAGTCAGTTTCTTGTTACCCAGTTGCAGGGCGGTTATTGACATGGCGACAGTCATACTACTAATGAGCAGAATTACTGTATTTATAAATCCGATAGTAACATCAAGTTCCTGGGCTGCAAGGTGAAATTCGGTCTGGTGATTGTACCTGTATACTGAATAAACAATAAACAGTCCGCCGAAAAGCAGTATTTCCGTGAAGATAAACAGCCACATTCCGATTTTTGATGCAACAGGATCGAAATGATCTGTATGCGTTACATGATTTTGTTCCATAGACTGTTTATTTTTCGATTAACTCATAAGGTTCATGATTGATAACTGGTATCACTTCAAAATTCTCGAGAGATGGTGGTGATTCAATTTTCCATTCAAGAGTACGACCTCCCCAAGGATCATCCATTTCTTCGGGTGTACCTTTTTTAGCACGAAGCAGGTTCACTATAACGACTATAAGTGAAGTTGCCATTATCCAGGAGCCAATGGTTGATAAGAAATTGAGATCAGCAAATTGTGGCAGGTAGTCGTAATAGCGTCGCGGCATTCCCATATAACCAAGGAAAAACATGGGCATATATGTTGCATTGAAACCAACAAACAACCCGATAAGCGACCAGTTGGCAATCTTCTTATTATACATTTTCCCAAACATTTTCGGATACCAGTAATGCAAGGCTGCGAAAAAAGCAATACCTGCACCGCCGAATACAATGTAGTGGAAATGTGCTACAACAAACACAGTATCATGTACATGCACATCGGTGGAAACGCTTCCAAGTATCAAACCAGTAAATCCGCCGATCATGAAAATAAAAATAAAGGCCATTGCCCACCAAAAAGGAGGTTCAAGCGAAATGGATCCTTTGTAGAGTGTTGCTGTCCAGTTAAAAACCTTTATTGCACTGGGAATGGCAACTAAAAAGGTTAGAAATGAAAATACCAGTCGTGCAGTTTCACTCATCCCTGATGTAAACATATGATGGCCCCATACAAGGTAACCCACAAATGCAATGGCAAGGCTCGACATGGCAATGGCTTTATAGCCAAAAACTGTTCTGCGCGAGAAGGTTACAATAATTTCTGTAATAGCGCCCATGGCTGGTAATATCATGATATATACCGCAGGATGCGAATAAATCCAGAAAAGATGCTGATACAAAACAGGGTCACCGCCTTTGGCCGGATCAAAAAATCCGATATCGAGCAAACGATCAGCTACTACCATCAGGAAGGTAATTCCAACTACCGGAGTTGCAAGAAGCTGTATCCATGCAGTACCGTATAACGACCATATAAACAATGGCATACGGAAGAAACCCATGCCCGGTGCACGCATACGGTGAATGGTTACAATAAAGTTGAGTCCGGTTAGAATTGAGGAAAAACCCAGAACAAATGCACCGAATACGGAAAGCACAACATTGGTGTTGGTTTTCAGACTGTAGGGTGCGTAAAATGTCCACCCGGTATCAGGAGGTCCGTCGCCTGAAAAAATTCCTATTAAAATAATTACTGCCCCAAGGATGAAAAGATACCAGGAGAATAAATTTAGTTTCGGGAAAGCAACATCTTTGGCTCCGATCATTATCGGAATCATAAAATTGCCGAATGAGGCAGCCAGACCAGGGATAATAAAAAGAAAGATCATGGTTAAACCATGCACCGTAAATAGCGCATTGTAGGTTTGGGGTCCCATGATTTGTTCGCCTGGTGCAATGAGTTCGAGTTTCATAAATAAACCCATTACCAGACCTGCCAGAAAGAAAAATATCTGCGAGTAAAGATACAGCAGGGCTATACGCTTGTGATCGGTAGATAAAATCCAGGCACGGATTCCGGTGTATTTACCTTGGTACTCAAGGTAACTGGGCAGCCGATGAGTTGAAGAATTTCCGGTCATGTAATAATTATTGATTATTGGTTAACTGATTTTGTTTTTTTCTGCGGCCTCGTATTAAAAGGTATGTTAACAATGAAACGGCAAATATAATTGTGAGCGTTGCAGCAATTCGGGTCACATCTAAAGAATATCGTTCCGCTTTCCTGTCGTATGAATAGCAATACTGAAGTACTTTAATTAACGTAGGTGATGACTTTCCTTTGGATGCTTCGTAAATGGCAAGTTTGAATTCAAATGGTTGAAAACTGATTCCTTTGAGATACCTCGTAATTTTTCCTTCCGGGCTGAGCATCATTAAAGCGCCTTCGTGCATAAACTCGTTATTGACGAATTTGTATGAAAAACCTAAAGCTTTTGTAACTTTTGCGATGTTGGCACTGTCGCCGGTCATAAATGTCCAGCCTTCACCGTTCTGATCCTTGATCTTTTTAAGATAAGTATCTCTTTTTTTCTTACCCAGGTCATAGGATTCGCGGCTATCAAAACTTATTGTTATGGCCTGGTAATCTTTACCAAGAGCAAGCTGGGTTTTGGAAATGGTTTCGGCAAAGCCATTCATCAGCGGACTGCATATACCCGGGCAGCGATAATATACAAAGCAGATAACTGTGGGTTTATTAATAAGTTGTTTCAGGTTAACCAGGTTCCCGTTATGGTCGGTCAGCATTATATCGGAAGGAAGGTATTCGTCAAGATGTTCGGTGATCCCGACTTCCATTTCTTTCTCTGTTCCGGCAGAGGCGGTAAAGGTATTGATAAGGGTAACAAACAATAATAAGAGTATTGTAAACCAGTTGATGGTTTTCTTCATTTTTGATTAAATTTTAGTATTGAAAATCTATTCAGTTAAATCTGGCTTTAAAGTAGAAGTATGGTTCCTTTTGCAATAGAGAACCTGTATTAAACTAGGTTTAACGCTTTATTAACAAAGCGCAGCCTTGTTTTGTTTAACAAAATCTGAACTTTTATTGAGTTTATCATTTTCTTTCTGTTTTGCGAAAAGCAATAAATGCTAATACTCTGCAAAGCAAAATATTAGCATTTTTTAAAAAACAATCAAAAGCAGATTGAAATGTTTCTGTTAATGTATATGATGGTGAACGCTTTCTTCGAGATATGGATGATTTTTAGCAATTAATGGTGCTTTTGCAAGTGCTTTGCTGAAGGCGAAAAGGAACAATCCTGCCAGTCCGGCAAAAACACTGATTTCGATAAATCCGAATTGAGGTCTGGTTGAGAAATAAGGCATTACCTGTTCGAAAATATCAGTGTATAAACCAACGAGCAACAGTATGCAGATGAAATAAACGAAATTAATGTTTTTATCCAGTTTCTGAGGCAGCAACCCGATGAAAGGAATAAACCAGTTGATAGCAAAATTTGCTATGAAGAAAATCAACCAGCCATTTTCAAAACGTCTGGCATAGTATACTGTTTCCTCGGGAATATTACCGAACCATATAAGGGCAAACTGCGAAAAATACAAGTATCCCCAGATAATGCTCAGTCCGAACATATACCTCGAAAAATCAAGAAGATGGTACTCATTCATATCTTTGAAATATCCCTTTTTATGAAGGATAATTGCAATGAGTGCAATGAGTGATGTACCATGATAAAATGCAGCAGCAAAGTTCTTGAAAGCAAATATGGTACTGTACCAGTGTGCATCAATTGACATAATCCAGTCGAACGAAGCCATTGAGAATGTTAATGCCAATACAAAAATGAAAATTTTTGACCAGAACTCCATTTTCTCGAACATAGCAGTACCGCTGAGATTGTCTTCCTGGAGCGAAAGCTTACGCAGGTAACGTGTAAGTATAACCCATGCTCCTAAAAATATAACCACCCTTATCATAAAGAAAGGAATATTCAGGTAGGGCGATTTGTGTGCCAGCAATTCGTCGTGGGCAACCGCATCTTCGTGCGACCAGTGGTAAATATCGTGCAATCCGAAAAACATAACAAGCATAACAATGGCTGCATAGGGAATGTAAGCCATCAGTGCTTCCGGAATCCTGCGGAACATCGCCGACCAGCCCGACTGAGTAATATATTGCAGGCTGAAAAAGAAAGCTGCTCCGATTGCAAGTGATAAAAAATAATAATTATTCATCAGCAGATTGGCCCAGGTCCGATGCGTATCAGTAAGGAAACCATATGCCAGCCCAATAACTCCAAGGCCCATAAGACCGTAGGTTATATAATTAAAGTTCTTCGTAAATATAACTTTGGTATCCATACACTTGGAGCTTATTTATTGTTTTGAAGGGTATTTTTTACGTAAAGTGCTATCTTCCATCGGTCATCAGGCCTGATTTGCGGTCCATGTGCACCCATGGTATTGAAGCCGGCAGTAATTACATGAAATACTTCGCCTATCGGTGCTGCCAGCATTCGTTCCGAAACGAGGGATGCCGGCTGAACCGTAAATTTCCCGCTTGTAAATAGGTGTCCGTCACCTTTTCCGGCAAGGCCATGGCAGTTATTACAAAAAATAGTGTACATCTCTTTTCCTCTAACAAGGTTTGTATCACTGGCTTCGATATCACAAATTAATTCTTTGCCTGCTTGCAGACGCCCTTCGACAGTTGCCGGATACTGATAAGGTATCATTTCGCGGGGAATTGAACCTGCAACCGGCTGCTGCATCGTTATTTTATTTGCAGTTGCCGATGATGGGGCATAGGTTTCATAGGCAAGCGAATGAGCCATATCCGGGAAATACTCGTATCCTTTCTGAATACGCGTGCGGTCGCAGGAAGTGAACAGCACTGCTGTTAACATAACAGCCGCAGTTAATCTGATCGGGGCTTTACTGAAATAACCCATATTATTGTTTTTTTTACGTAACATTTCTAAAACTCCTTTTCATATACTTCGGATGCACCATTGGCTTTCAAAACAGTCGAAATGGATTCAAATCCGCCTCCGGAAGTCTTTTTATCAAATAGCATGATAAATTTATCGTCGGTCGAACGTTCATCGGGCAGGAAATATTTTTTACCCGGGTAAATCCGGGCCCTGAGCGAAAAAGTAAATAAACTTCCAAGTGTGACAGTAAGAATGGTAAGCACCAGTGTAATAATAATAAAGGATGGAAAAGCATTGGTCGGCTTTCCTCCATAATTAATCGGCCAGTCGATAACAGAAGTCCAGTAAAGAAACGAAAGCACACCAATTACCGCTCCGGCACCGTATATAAATGCTGCAATCGTAAATCGCGATTTTCGTTTTAATGCATCAATAGCTTCCATTACAGGATAGGGCGTATAAATTTCGTCGATAGTGAAGTTTTTGCTTTGGGCTCCTTCAATACCTGCCAGCAAGTCGCTTTTGCTGTCGAATACACCTATTATATGTGTCGTATTCATGTGATCCGTTGTTTTAATGTTTTTCCGTTATTTCGGTTGGTTTCAGAACGCTCTTCACTTCACTTATGGCGATCATTGGTACAAAACGGAAGAAGAACAGTACACCTATTGTGAAAATTCCAATGGTGCCAATGTATATTCCAATTTCGACCCAGGTAGGAGAATAGGTCGTCCATGATGAAGGAAGGTAATCTTTGGAAAGTGATGTAACTACAATATTGAAACGCTCGTACCACATCCCCAGGTTAATTATAAGCGAAATGATAAACAGGGCTGTGGTATTGCTTCTTACTTTTTTCGACCACATTACCTGTGGAATAACTGCATTACAAACAACCATTGCCCAGAACATGAATGAATAATCACCCGTTAAACGGTTGTGGAAGAAAGTAAACATTTCGTATGGGTTCCCACTGTACCAGGCCATAAAAACCTCTGTGGTATAGGCTGTTCCCATGATAAGCGAAATGAATACCAGGATTTTTGCGATAGCATTCAAATGCGAATCAGTAACATAATCTTTGAGGTTGTAATATTTGCGGATTACGATCATAAGTGTCATAACCATGGCAAAACCCGAAAATATTGCACCAACTACGAAGTAGGGAGGAAACAGTGTGGTATGCCAACCGGGTATTACCGAACTTGCAAAGTCAGTGGATACAATAGAGTGTACCGAAACTACCAGAACTGCAGCGATCCCTCCGAGCACATAACTCAGTCCTTCGTAGCGCAGCCATTCTTTGGTTGAACCTGTCCAGCCAAAAGCAAGGAAACCATATATTGCTTTTTTTGCTTTTGTTTTTGCCCTGTCGCGGATGGATGCAAAATCAGGAACCATTCCGAAATACCAGAACGAAGCTGAGATCAGCAGGTATGCGCTGATGGCTATAAAGTCCCAGAAAAGAGGCGAGTTAAAGTTTACCCATAATGAACCCCGGGTATTAGGATAAGGGAAAATGTAAAAGGCAAGCCATACGCGCCCCATGTGAATGGCGGGAAAAATAGCAGCGCACATTACCGCGAAAACGGTCATAGCTTCAGCAGCCCTGTTGATTGAAGTCCGCCATTTCTGACGAAGGATTAACAGGAAAATACTAAAAGCTGTTCCGGCGTGACCGATACCAATCCACCAAACAAAGTTGATAATTTCCCAGCCCCAGGCTACTGAATTATTTACATTCCATGTACCCAAACCGTAACGAACGGTATAGTACAATGCGAAAAATCCAATACTCGCCAGTAAAAAAGCTACGCCCATGGCTATTTTCCACCAGCCGGGTGCTTTATTGTCAATCGGTGCAATAATGTCGCTGGTGATCTGGTGGTAATCCTTATTACCCAAAATCAGCGGACCTCGTACATCTGCTTTATACATATTAAATCAGTATTGCCAGTTATTTATTATGCTATTATTGTGTTCTCAGCTCAGAATATAAATATCCTGAAACTTTTTATGCTTTATTATCGTCAGCTTCCCTGTTACGGACTTTGGTCAAGTATCCAACCTTTGGTAGAGTGTGAATTTCTTCGATGAGATTATAATTACGCTGGTCGGAAAACAAATCGGTAAGCTTAGCTTGCTTATTATTCTGATCACCGAAAATGATGGCACCGGCCGGACAAACCTGCATACAGGCAGTTTGAATTTCGTTATCGGCAAGCGGACGGTTTTCGAGTTTGGCAAGTAACTTCTTTTCCTGAATACGTTGTACACAGAAAGTGCATTTTTCTACAACTCCGCGTTCGCGCACAGTTACATCAGGATTAAGTACCATACGTCCCATATCGCTGTTCATATTGTAATCGAAAGCATCGTTGGTAGCATAGCGGAACCAGTTGAAACGGCGAACTTTGTACGGACAGTTGTTTATGCAATATTTTGTTCCTATGCAGCGGTTGTAAGCCATTTGATTGAGGCCTTCGCTGCTGTGATTGGTTGCCGAAACAGGGCAAACATTTTCGCATGGAGCATTATCGCAATGCTGGCACATAATCGGTTGAAAATAAACCGAAGGATTTGCTACCTCATCGGAATAATATCTGTCCATGCGTATCCAATGCATGATACGCGATTTAATAACTTCCTGTTTCCCTACAACGGGAACATTATTTTCGGCCTGGCATCCGATAACGCAAGCACTGCAACCGGTACATGCATTCAGGTCGATGGACATTCCCCAGTGGTGTCCTTCGAAGGTAATTTTTTTGTAAAGCGAAAGGTGTTTTGCTTCTATTTCAGCATGCATTTCGTTACCTGCATCTGGCTTTTCCTGCCATTCGGCAAGGGTTGTTTCGCGAACAATATCGCGGCCTTCCATTGAATGATGCATCTGGGTCGAGGCAAGTTCATACCTCATACCTGTTTTTGAAATAGATGCGGCTGCCAGATATGATTTACGGTTGCTGCCTTCCATTTTCATGAAAGGAAATACATTTAAACCGATACCTTCGGCCACTTTTCCAGCCACTGTCCGGCCATAACCATATGCAATTGAAACAGTGCCTTCTGCCTGGCCAGGCTGAACAAAGGCAACCAGTTCGATACCATCGGCCAGTTTAAGAACATCACCGGTGACTACGGCCAGTTTTTGAGCCATAGCAGGTGAAATAGCTGCAAAGTTATCCCAGCAAACTTTCGAAACAGGATCAGGCATTTCCATCAACCATGGATTGTTGGTATGCGATCCGTTGCCAAGAGCTATGGTTTCGTAAAAAGTAATTTCTGTTTCGGCTGATTTTATGGCAGCTGCTTTTGAAGTTGATTCAGCAAGTGATTGTGAATTAAACGCAGGAGGAGTTGCTGAAGCCTGAAGTTCAAAAATTCCCCTTTGCAGCGTTTTGTTCCAGAAATCGGAAGCTGTTAAAAATTCCGATTGCTTTGAAGTAAAATTCTGTTGCCAGTATTGTTTAAGGTAAGCACTGAAAAGGACTGTGCTTCCTGACCATTTCAACAGGCTGTCCTGCAACTGCCGGGTGTTATAAATATTGCGTATTGCAGGTTGCTGAAGACTGAAAATACCTTGCTTAGGTTCAGCATCATTCCACGATTCAAGAAAATGATGATCAGGTGCAACAATCGTACAAACTGCTGCTGTCTCATCTTTCGCATTAGCCGTGCTAACGGATAAATCTACTTTTTTAAGACCTTCGAGCAGTGCTTTTGGATCGCTGTAATTATATACCGGGTTAACATTATGAAAAATAACGACTGATGTTTTTCCTTCGTTCATTTCAGTCACGAGGGCGCTCATTTCGCTGTCAATACCTTTACGGATATTTAGCGGAGCTGAAAAATCGATTGTGCTGCCATAATTCTCCAGCATTTGGTTAATTGCATTTACAACAACCTGAATTGCAGTATCGTTAGTGCCGCATACTACTATTGATTTACCTTTTGCGCCAATAAGTTTTTGAGCAAGTTTGGTGACATCAACCGCTGAAGCCGGCGCTGAATAGGCAGTGCCGCCGGTAGCTTTCGCAATTTCATTATACAAGCTTAAAATAACTGATGCTTGCTGACCTGGCTTAATAGGGAAACGATAATCGGCATTGGCACCTGTAAGCGACATACCCGATTCGAAAACAGTAAGCTGAGAAATGCTCCGTTTTTCCTTGTTCAATTTTCGGCTTGCAGCAAAACGGCGGGTAAACTCAACCGGCATAAGCCAGGTACCCAGGAAATCGGCCTCGAAACTTACAATAACATCCGCTTTGTCGAAATGATAATCAGGGATAGTTTGCGAACCGAAAGTTAAATTATTTGCTTCCAGCAATGCCGAAGATGAAACAGCATCGTATGAAATATGTTTGGTAGTAGGATATTTCGTCTTAAACTCATTGATAACCGAAAGGGTAGAAGGGCTGATAATGGTTGATGTAACCAATGCAACCGTTTTTCCGGATGTAACTGCTGCAGTTAGTTTTGCAGTTACTTCGCTGTCAACCATATCCCAATTCGATTCCTTACCTTTGAGGAAAGGGGTTTTATAGCGTGCTCCATCATCATAAAGGCTTAAAACAGAACCTTGTACTCTTGCGCTGGTAGCCCCGTTACTGATGGAAGAGAGGTCATTCCCTTCAATTTTAATCGGACGTCCGTCACGCACTTTTACAAGTATTCCGTTGTAGTCCTGCCCGTCGAAATAACTAGAAGCATAGTGGTTGGCCATGCCAGGGGTAATTTCTTCGGGTTTGTTAAGATATGGAATAGCTGTTTGCACCGGGTTTTTACAACTGGTTGCAATAGCCGCTGTTGCGAAACTGAATCCGCAGAATTTCAGGAAATTACGTCGCGTTGAAGGTTTGCCATCAATTTCTTCATTTATCAGATCAAGCACAGAACGGGATGCATCCGCATCTTGCTGGCCTGGATTAATTACGGGCAGATTCGACTGCTCTTCAAGGCTTTTCCAATATTTCTTTTCCATTTATATATAGGAGGATAAAAGGTTCTTTTTTTGTTGATTGATGAGACTGATGAGATTGGTTAGTAGTGACATTTGGCACAATCAATTCCACCAAGGCGCTCTGCAGTGATCTTCTTTCCAGCTTTCGCATCATTATGCAATGCTTTGAAACTTTCGTAATACTTGTTGGTAGTTGCCTGAATTCCTGTCTGACGATGGCAATTTACGCACCATCCCATTGACAGATCGGAAACTTGTTTTACAAGATCCATTTCTTCCACTTTACCATGGCAATCCTGACAAGCAATTTTGCCTGCTCCAACATGTTGTGCATGGCTGAAGAAAGCGTGGTCAGGAAGTTTGTGTACCCGTATCCATTCAATTGCTTTTCCTGATTCAACTGCCCGTTTAATTTTATTGATCTCAAATTTACCTGAACGTGCTCCGGCAATCACAACTTTATGACAGTTCAAACAAAGGTTTGCCGAAGGGATACCTGCCGATTTACTGTGAGATGCAATGGAGTGGCAGTACTGGCAATCAATTTTATTTTGACCGGCATGAACCTTATGCGAAAATTTTATTGGCTGATCGGGCATATAATTCTTTGTGCGTCCAAGGTTTATGCCTTCCTGAATAACCAATGTGCCATGCACTCCAAGTCCAATAATTATGATGAAAACATGAATTACACGGTATTTAACTTTTCGGAACCATATCAGATCAGCAAGTGCCCAGGCCATCAGCAATCCAAGGAAAAGGAAAAGGAGAAGCCGTGCCGGAAAAGTCTTTTCCCAGATCATTCCATCTTTTCCCACTTTCGAGAGGTATGCGGAAATATCATAAATTTCTTTGTCCGATAAATCAAGTCCTTTATGCGCTTCGGTCATTTTAGCGGAAGCAGGCACTCTGAGAACCTGGTAAAGATTAATCCCGTTAGGCTCCTGCCAGGCCTGAGCCAGATCAACAGCTGAAGGATTGAAGTTGAGTGTGTCGGTTGCAACAATTGCATGACATGAAACACAATTCAAAGTTGTGCCTTTTGCGAATGGAAGTACACCGGAAAAAAGTCTTTCGCCACGAACAATCTCGTCGCGCCAGAAATTGTCTTTCTTTGTAATATCCACTGATACGGCAATTGCCTCGGCTGGTTTGTACGTTTCAATATATGTGATCAACTGATCCAGATCATCATCCGAAAGGAACTTATGATCAGGCATCGGGATTTTCAAATTTTCGTTGAAAACCTGCACCGCAAGCTTATCGCCGGCTTTTATCATATCCTGTGATGCAGGAATAAACTTCTTTAGCCAGGCTTTTTCACGTCTCTCAGTTATGCCTTTCAAACCAGGGCCAACCAGTTTTTCTTCTGTTAGTTTATGGCAAATGACACAGTTTTTCTCGAAAATTTCCTTGCCTTTGTTCTGAGCTTGCGAAACTGAACTGAATAGCAGTCCGGCCACGAGCAGGATCAATGGCGCTGTCAGTCTAAGTGATATCAGTTTCTGTTTGTTTGATGCTTGTAGGTGCATACTGGTTTACTGATTAATAAGGTATATAAAATGACATCCGGAGATTGCAGCATTGGTGCATCTCCCGGAGGCGTTTATGGTTTTAAGATGTTGGAAAGAATTAAGAAAAGTAAGTTTTTAATCATGCAAGTGTGTGTAGTTTGTTATTTGTTTCACAGCACAGCGAATTTAGATAATATGATATCTCTATACAATACTATTTTTATGTTTTTTTAACATTTGCGTAGTTTGTAATTAGTCTAAATAATTAATGACGCATTAATCGGATATTAATAAGCACGAATCCAAATATATACATTTGCAAATGATAGTCTAAATAACCAGCATTATTTCCGGATTCAGGTATTACAATACTTGAATAATATAATTAAATAATAATAATAAACATGAGAATTTCAAAAATAAATGTCTGAAATATTGCTGGCGTTTTTCTGCTAACAGTATAGATTAGGTGCGAATGTTGCGATTTTTGCTTTACGTTTTGACGAAAAAAAAGGAAGAAATAAATTCTTCCCTTTTTTGAAATTGATATGATGACTGCCTAATTATTTCGATAAGAAATCACTTTAAATTTTTGGAAAACATATGTGATTATACAGGGATTACCAACTTCCTCCAGCTCCGCCACCTCCGAAACTTCCTCCGCCAAACCCGCCAAATCCTCCACCGCCGCCGCCGCCAAAACCACCGCTGCTGCCTCCGCCAAAACCGCCTCCTCCCCAAGGAAAGAAAATAGGTCCGCCAGAGCCTGTTCGGTTTATAGTATGGTGGTTATTGTTGTTACGCGAGATCAGGAATATAATCACGATAATAATTATTAAAACGAAAACAGCTGACGATCCTTTTTTCTTTTTGCCATAATTTTCAGCCTTAAATTCGCCTTTAATCAATGAAATCAGAACATCAGTGGCTGTATTAATTCCACCGTAATAATCGTTCTGTTTGAAATAAGGAATCATTTCATTATT
>CAZOXJ010000026.1:25465-28810 GCA_964583325.1 uncultured Lentimicrobiaceae bacterium | reverse complement strand
CTACTGTGTAGGTCATAATACTTGAGTTTTCAGGGAACAAAGGTAGGGGAAAAAGTATAAAACGGGGTTTTGAAGGTTCAAAAGTTCAAAAGTTCAATGCTTCGCGTTCAAAAGTTCAATGCTTCGCGTTCAAAAGCTCAATGCTTCGCGTTCAAAGGTTCAAAGGTTCAATGCTTCGCGTTCAAGGGTTCAAAAGTTTAAAGAGTTTGAAGAGTTCAACGTTCAATGTTCAAATGGTCAAGAACCCTTTAAACGCCGCAGGCAATTGAACGCGTAGCATTGAACGCGCAGCATTGAACGCCGCAGGCAATTAAACGCGTAGCAATTGAACGCGCAGCATTGAACGCCGCAGGCAATTGAACGCGCAGCAGTGAACGCCCCAGGCATTGAACGCGAAGCATTGAACGCGCAGCATTGAACGCCACCGGCAATTGAACCCTTTGAACGCCACAGGCATTGAACGCGAAGCATTGAACGCGCAGCATTGAACTCCACCGGCAATTGAACCCTTGAACGCCGCAGGCAATTGAACGCGAAGCAATTGAACCTTGAACGCCACAGGCAATTGAACCTTTGAATGCGCAGCCTTGAACGCGAAGCAATTGAACTCTATTCTATCTCAATTTCGCTCACAAACAACCATGCTTTTTGTCCTTCGCCGGGATGGGTAGGAGGGCAGACACCAATGTTAGTTGCTTTAATCCGGATAAATTGGGTTCTCAGATTATCGAAATTGCGTGCCAGCATTACCGGGCCATCTAAGCGAATGTCATCGGTTTCGGCAGGATAGTAGGTGTTAAGCAGGGTAAAAGTTTTTCCGTCAACGGAAGAATAAAACTCTACTTTTTCAGGCAGAAATATCCAGCTTACCGGTAACTGAAGAACATCAATTCCAAGCATTGTAATAGGTTTAACTTCACCCAGATCCACAGTAACTTCGAAATCATTTCCTTCATATCCCATCCATTGCTTGTTCATGGGATTGGATGAGCCGATAAGCCCGTCGAACAATCCTGAAACCCCGGGACCGGGATATTTCGCGTTGGGTTGTGTGGTTAAAGTGGCGGATTTAATGCCTTGCACAAAAGTGTACATCCTGCTGATAACCTGGCTCTGATTACTGCCTGTTATAGAAATCGCTTTCAGCGTGCAGTTATTGCTTATAGTAAAAGGCGCAGTATACTTTTTTGAACCAGCGCCGGGAGTTGTTCCATCAAGCGTATAATAAATAGATGCATTTTGTCCGGTTGTAGTTAGTTCGATTTGCTGCGGTCCGGGGAAAGCACCATCAGCAAGCGAGCACCATGGTTTTGGGACATATACGGCAGGTTTAGGCGTTGCTGTTTTCGTAATAAATGCTTCGTTTACAGGTCGGCCGATCCACTCAACCGGGGCTTTTAAATTCAGGATGCGTGCAACCGTTAAAGCGGTATTGGCATGGTCGTTGGGCATTTCGAGAAGTGCATTTTTTTTAATACCAGGTCCTGAAATTATCCACGGAACTTCCAGTTCAAGCATGCTTTCGCCACCATGTCCGTAACCCACTCCACCATGATCGGAAGTAATGATCAGGGTAGTGTTTTGCATCATTTTGCCTTCCTGCAGACCAGAAACAATTTTCCCGATTTCGGTGTCAATTTCATTGATTGATTCGTAATACTCTTTGGTGTTAAATCCTTTGGTATGCCCGATATGATCAGGAAGTCCATAATAAATAAACGTAAAAACAGGTTTATCTTTTTTGATGTAATTCATGGCAATGGATGTAACCATTACATGCCCCTGGATAAACTGCTCTTTGTTGATCAGCTTTTTATTCACGTATGTGCCAAGCCACTCCCAGTCGTAAAACATCGCCGTAACCGCTTTGGGCAACTGCTTGCGGATAAGGGTAAAAACAGAAGTAAAATACCCGTCAGCATCTTTTGCAGTAGGCTCAAACCCCTGGTTAACAGGACTCCACTCATTTGAGGTAACTCCGTGCTGCTCAGGACCTGCTCCTGACAAAATAGTTGCCCAGTTGGGCGCACTTACGGTGGGCATAACACCGCGTGTTTTCACCGAAATAGCTCCCTGGCTGATCAGTGTATTTATAACCGGAGTATTTGAATACTGAAAAGCTTCGGCCGAAACGCCATCAATACCGATTAAAATAACTCTTTTTGTCGGATCTTGCTGAGCAGTAACATGTTGAAAAAGAAAAAGCAGGCAGACAACGCTGGCCAGAAAAGGGATTGATCGCATAATTTAATTGTTTTGAAGCTAAAGATAGCAAATCTATTGGCTTTTTCAGTAAAAACTTTCAATTTTAAATGGAAATGAAACTGGATTATTTGGTTGAGAGTTTTAAAAAGCAATTTCGTTTTACATTCCAATTCAGTTTTTAAAACAACGATCCCTTCATGATTTAATCATAATCATGAAGGGAATATTGTTTATAGTCAACAAGTTGTAAATCTATTTCACCACAATCTCATCCAAAAATACCCACGAAAGTCCGCCGGCCGAAGGATGCCACGACGGTAATTTTTTAGTTCCTGTGATATAATACCGGATAAAGCGCTTGTTTTTGAAATCGCCTGTAAACACATAGTTCCTGGTTACTTCTTCTTTTTTCTGATCTCCTTTTACTTCATATGTGCCGGCATTATCCCAGGTGATTCCATCTGTTGAAACCATGCAGGTCACCCGCACGGGATGTAAAATCCAGCTTTTGGGATCCCATAACGAACCTATGCTGATGGATGTAAACGAACGGTTTTCGCCCAGATCAAGTGTAATCTGCGGATCTTCATTTTCCCAACCTAACCAGTGAACTTTATAACTGTCGGCACCCTGAACGCCATTGGTAATTACCGCCATATTGCCGCCGCTGTATTTGGGATTGGGTTCGGGCAATGCAGTTGCCTTTTTGCGGAAAGCCATATTATCATCAACCTGAACATCAATAAACCGCAAGGTTGCATTGTAATAGCTATCGACCGTTAGTGCCGATTCGTTAAGGTATTTTACTCCATTATTTTTACTTACGGTATTAAAATCTTCGAGTATGGCTTTCATTTCCGGTTTTAAAATGAATTTCCCGCCGGATTCGGTGTACCAGCCGCGCGGTCCGAACATATCATTTTTTCCTATTTCCATGGTTGCAAACTGAACCGGTAACCTGCTCACTTTAATACGCTGAACCACTTCCGGACGTTTGGCTACCGCTGCTTCGGCCTGGTCGAAGAGTTTATTGTAAACCGCAATGTTTTCGGCCGATAGAAACGATTTTTCATGGTGTACCGGCGAACCGTAAATATCGAGCCACTCGTCCGATTTTATAAGTTCCTTTTCGAGCCTGTC
>CAZOXJ010000026.1:17538-25365 GCA_964583325.1 uncultured Lentimicrobiaceae bacterium | reverse complement strand
AACCGTAAATATCGAGCCACTCGTCCGATTTTATAAGTTCCTTTTCGAGCCTGTCGATATACTGTCGCATAAACGGAGCTGCTTCAGCATAATATCCATCGAGGAAAACAGTTTTTACCGAATCGATATTCACATCCGGATTCCATAGCAAACGGGCCAGCATATAAGCTTTTAACTCAGCCATTTCGTTGCCTTTCATGGTGTTGGTCTGCTGGAAATGCTCGTACGCTCCGTTTCGGGTTAAAAACTGAATATTGGGCTGCAGCACATGCAGGTTAGGGAAAGGGGTAACGCTGTTGGCAAAATCGACGGTGTAATCCCACAGGTATATGTTTTGAGTAAGCTTGCCCCAGTCGGTAATATCTTTTACGAAGGACTGGCTTGTCGGATCGCTTTCGATGCTTTTACTGCGGTTGAGTTCGATGGTGCAAAGCATAATCTGAACATTATCAGCCGGTTTGGTGACTTTTGGTGCTGCACGCGAAAACTGGTAGGCAAGGGTCGAAATGGTTTTATCCGGAAATTTTGAAGCAACCTGGTTAACGAACCTTAGCAATGCACCGGAAGGCGCGCCTTCTTCGGCATGAACTGCATTGCATTTATCGCACTGGCAATAGGAAAAATTGTCGCCCTGGCTTACCGACCATAAACGTTTGTCAGGCTGTTTCGCCATTTCAACGGTAAGTTTGTCAATAACCAGTTTCAGTACATCCGGATTCGACATGCACAGCTGGTCGATGATCCGTTTGCCATTCATGTAAGCAAAATATTCAGGGTTCGAACTGAAATAGGTTTCCCATGGAACCAGCCTGTTAAACGTGTGAACATAATACCCATCGGCAAACACTTCATGAATGTTGTCAACACGCATCCATTCCTTGTAGGCTGAATTTTCGTTGAATTGCCCGTGAACAATCCTGAGCGTATTTACAGGCTTATCCGAATAATTCAAGGCGGGAAGCAAAATGGTTTTATTCTGTGGAACATATTCAACTTCAGGTGCAAAAATGCGGCATCCCAAATGCTTTTCGAGCAGATCGACCACTCCGTAATACGTGCCTTTATGATTACCTCCAAGGATAAAAATCTTTTTTCCCTGTGTGCTGATCCTGAACTCATCCGGCTGCAATTTTACGGTGGTTCCGGATGGAACCCTGTTTGTGAACCCGATTGAGATTTCAGCTTTCGCAACTTTAACCTGGTCGTTTACGATATTCAGCATACAACCCGAAATGCGTGAAATGTATTCCTGTAACAATTCAGCAGCTTGTTGTTCGCTGGCTGTTGCTTTTGCAGGTACCACAATTACATATGCGGAACTGCCGTTTTCGGTGATTTTTAATGGTTTATCCTTTGCAAATGATGGAATTGCAAAAACCAAAATACCAGTGATCAGAGCGATGAAATGACGTGTATTCATAATCGGTTTGTTATTCTTGAATGTATTTTTTTTCGTTGCTAACCAGTAATTCTCAAAATTCCCTGAAACTGCGTTCATATTTTTCCTTATTGAAGCTTGCGAAATAACTTCCACAAAACAGAAACATGGACTGAGCATCATTTTTTACATTTTTTTTTTTCAGTTAATGCCCTACGGGCAATCATTTTTTTTTTTCTGATTTTCTTTTATTTATTTTAAAGTCCTACGGACTATCAGAGGGGATCAGGCACTGCTTAAACTCTATGCGCAGAATTCACGATAGTCATCAGGTTAAATGTTGAAAGGATTTTCTGACTTTGTTACAAAAAGGGAAGTTATTTTGAGTTTTTCACTTAGTGAATCTATGTGTTCTCAGTGCCTTAGTGGTTAATCTCTATCCAACATCTTCTTGTTTCTTTTTATTCCACTATAAGCTCATCCGCAAAAATCCAGCAAGGCTGACCTTTGTATTCGTGCCATTCGGGAAGTATTTTCGGGCTGGTAGCCATTACCTTAATATAACGTACTTCCTTTTCAGGGAATTTACTCTTTGCTGCCTGAACTTCTTTTTTTGATGGTGAGCTTGCATCAAATTTGATTGGTTCTATGTTCTGCCAAGATTTTCCATCTGATGAAAACGCATACTGAACCTGCTCCGGAAACAAAACCCAATCAGCCGGACTTTTAACGAAATTAACACTCACCGAACTGATTTTAGTCGGGTTTAGCAAATCAACGGTAAACTCCATATCTGTTCCTTCGTAACCTTGCCATCCCGATTTATATGCGTTTGAGCCTGTAAGTCCGTCGGTCATAGCCTGCTCGCCTGTACCCGGATACTTGAAAGAATAAGGCTTAACGATGGTAACCGGTTTGCCGGAAGCTTTATTTACGTTTATTTCACGCTCATTAACACTACCCGCAATTTTACCTTTGTTAAAAAGGGCAGCTTTCACCACAGCGGATCTGGTAAGTTCAAAAGGCTCAGTGTACAAGGCGGAAGCTGGAACCGGATCGCTGCCATCAATGGTATAGCGGATTTCCATTCCTTTGGTTTCGCTGCTCAGCACAACCAGGTTACGGTCATTTTCGCGTTTCATTGTGAAATCGGCAATAAAAGATCCTTTGCTGTAGTTCACTTTCAGATTATCAAGACGCGGAAACTGGTTGTCCATCCGGTTTATAAAATCATCCCAGTTGCGGCGTTCCTGCTGCGACCAGGCAATTTCGGCAAGAGCTATTGCCCTTGGAAATGCCATGTATTCAACTACATCGGATGTTTTCATATATTCAGTCCATACATTACCCTGAACGCCAATAATATGCTTTACCTGGTCCGAAGTAAGCACCGGTGGCACAGGGTTGTAAGAGTAAACGGTTTTCAGTGTCAGGTGTCCCCCGATAGCCAAAGGCTCAGTTGCAGGATCGCCCTGGTAGTAATCGAAATAACAATAATCAACGGGAGTCATAATAGCATCGTGGCCTTGGGTGGCAGCATCAATGGCTGCCTGTATTCCGCGCCATGCCATAACGGTTGCTTCGGGTGCCAGGCCGCCTTCCAGAATTTCGTCCCAGCCGATAAGTTTACGGTTTTTCGATACCAGGAATTTTTCAATCCTCCTTATAAAATAACTTTGCAGTTCAGCCTCGTCTTTTAATCCTTCGGTATGAATACGAGCCTGGCATTTGTTGCATTCTTTCCATCGTGCTTTCGGGGCTTCGTCGCCACCAATATGAATATAAGTCGAGGGGAAAATATCCATAATCTCGGTAAGGATATCCTGCATTACCGTAAAAACGGAATCGTTACCGGCACAAAGAATATCGTCGGCTACGCCCCATTGGTAGCGCACTTCGAAAGGTCCGCCTGTACACGAAAGCGCAGGGTAAGCAGCAAGAAGCGCAACGGCATGCCCCGGCATTTCTATTTCAGGAATTACAGTAATGAATTTGGTAGTGGCATAAGCAACAATCTCACGTGCCTCAGCCTGGGTGTAAAAACCACCGTATGGAATGTTATCCGATTGATCAGTTTTTTCAATCTGCGAACCTTTTCGCATAGAGCTGATGGTTTTAAGCAACGGATATTTTTTGATTTCAATCCGCCACCCCTGGTCTTCGGTGAGGTGCCAGTGAAATGTATTCAGCTTATACATTGCCATGATGTCAATGAATTTTTTAATAAAATCAACCGGGTACATATACCTGCCCACATCGAGGTGCATACCGCGGTAGCCGAACCGTGGCATATCTTTTATTTTAACAACCGGTAAAGTATAGGCTTTCGGACCTGAACCTTGTTTTTCGATATCAGGGGGCAAAAGCTGCAATAAAGTCTGCAGGCCATAGAAAAATCCATTGGCAGAAACTGCTTTGATAAATACATTTGTTTCAGTGATTTCGATGGAATAGCCTTCTTTGCCAAGAGCTACTTCGGCGCCAAGCGTAGTAAATACAATGGTATTGCTTTTTGGGAAAGCAGCATTATAGGACGAAATACCTAATTCCAATCCGGAAGAACTGCTTATTTTTTTTGCCAGCAGTTCAGCCATGTCCATGGTACCGTTAGTTTCGTCAACCTGAATACGTGTACCATATTGAATATTAAAAACTCCTTTTCCTTCGGTAACCTGCCAAGGGACAGGAACTACATTTATTGATCCGGCAGAAAGAATTTTTGCATATGACAGCATTATAAAGCTGATTATAAGAAGTTTGCTTATTGGGTTCATGTGTAATTCCGTTAATTAACGAACGATTTATTTTTTTTGATTGATTGGTGAAATACAATTCAGGAGCCTGATGAAAAGTTTCAAAGGCGTTTTGAAGGCATTTAAAAGGTTATTTTTCCGAATACTCTATTTTTCAAGCGATTGCATAACAATCTCATGCATTTTATCTGCATTCAGTTCCATTTGCTCTACAAGCCGGAATTGCACTTTTGCGCGGTCGAGGTTGTGTTCCGGATATAAAGTGCGGAAATACGGATCGCCATCAACAAAGTCGGTAAGGAACCGCAACCCGATTATAAACGTCATAAACCGGGCTGAGAAAGCAAGATTTTCTATTTCCACCTCAGTAAGTGTATGCCGGGTACTTTTTACAAATCCCTGTGTGTATGCTTCGTAAATCGGAAGGTTAATGTCGACTTTCGATAAGTCTTTTTCATCTTCAATGGCTGTATTTGCACCGGTTCGTATGGCATCTCCGAAATCGAACAGTATACTACCCGGCATAACAGTATCCAGGTCGACAATGCTCATGGCATGTTCGGTTTCATCGAACAGGATGTTATTGAACTTGGTATCGTTATGCGTAATACGCATAGCAAGCTCACCCGACTTAATAAGTGCTGGAATGGAGAGCATTTGTTCAGCCCTTGACTTAATGAAATCAATTTCAGCCGGAATATTTTTTACGCGGCCTGCAGGATCGTTCTTAAGTGACGAATAAAACGTTTCGAGGCGTTTCTCCATATTATGGAAATCGGGAATAGTTTCGGTAAGGGTGTCAGCAGGCAGATCAGCCAGCAGCGACATGAAAATCCCAAAAGCTTTTCCGCCTTCGTAAGCAATTTTTGTATTTTCAACTACATCGTACACATGCATTTTGTCGATAAACTTGTATAAGCGCCAGTAATGCCCTTCGTTATCAATAAAAAACTTATTGCCATCAGTACAAGGAATAATTTCGAGTACTTTAAAAACAAGTTTATCGTTTTCAGCGAGTTTTTTGGCTAAATGACTGGTAACGACAGCGATATTATTCATCAGGCCTTCAACATCCTTAAAAATATAGTTATTTATCCATTGAAGGAAATACCCCGGATGCTCAGTCGATGAGGTTTTGATTATAAACGAATCATTAATATGACCGGTAATAACCTTCTCCGCGCTGATGTAATCGCCTGCGATGTTGAAATGTGAAATAATATTTTTAATGTCTCTTTCCATTGTATTACTTCCAAAGTTGGGCCGGGTAAATGCCAGATTTGATTAGTTGAGCTAATTTTTCGATCACAATTGGTTTGTCCTCTTTATACGTTACACCAAACCATCGTGCATTGCTTTTCAGCACTTTTACTTTCGCCTGTGAACTGTTTATCAGGTTATCGATAGCCGTAGGAATGTAAAACTCAGCTTTCAGCGAATCGCTGTTGGCTTTTACAAAATGGGCGAACATAGGCTCTGTCTGTTTGAAATAATCGGGTGTAAATCCCCAGAAATTCATCGAAACCAGTGTATCCGGTTTCAGGAAAACAAAAGCGCCATCCGAATCGGTATATGCGATGCCACCGTTTTTGTATTGAATATTGGTGCGTTCGGTAACTGATTTCAGGAATTCGTGTTCGTCGGCCAGGCAAACGCCACGGGAAACAGTTCCGTGTTCCGACATGGTGTTTCCAACCTGGTAGCCAACCAGCGAATATTGTGTTTGCTGATCAGGTGTAAGCGAATTAAGGTAATCGGCCATCGTTTGAAAAGCCCCGGAACCATAAAAGTCGTCGCCGTTAATTACAGCAAAAGGTTCATTTATAACATCTTTCGCCATAAGGATAGCGTGTGCCGTTCCCCAGGGTTTTATGCGTTCAGGCGATACTACCGAGCCGTCAGGAACTTTGTCAATTTCCTGAAAAACATATTCAACAGGGATATGTGCTTGAAGTTTGCTGATAAAAATATCTTTAAAATCCTGCTCAAAACTCTTGCGGATAATAAAAACAACTTTTCCAAATCCGGCCCTGATGGCATCGTAAATAGAGTAATCGATAATGGTTTCGCCCGACGGGCCAACAGGATCAATCTGCTTGAGGCTTCCGTAACGGCTGCCCATTCCCGCTGCAAGTACTAATAAGGTTGGTTTCATAATTAACGATATATTTTTTGTTTTTTAACTGCGTATTTTGTGCCCTTTTACCGCAAAGTAGAAGATGAATAAATAAATCGGCACCATCAGCCAATAGGCTTGCTGGTTTCCGAATGATTCAACGAGTTGCCCGTATCCCAGCGGTATTAAAGCTCCTCCGGCAATACCCATAATGAGCAATGCCGATCCTGCTTTGGTAAATTTGCCAAGATCAGCAATTGCAAGCGGAAAGATTGCCGGCCACATGATTGCGTTGGATAAACCCAGTAACGCAATAAAAGCAACACTTGTTATCCCGGAAGTGAAAATTGCTGCCAGGGCAAACAAAACACCTAATACGGCTGATATGGCAAGTGCTTTACTCTGACTAATGAAACGTGGAATGGTTGCAATTCCGATAATATAACCAGCCACCATTGCCAAAAGAGTGAATGTGGTAAATGTGCGCGCCGTTGCAAGCGGTATATCCTGCGAGAGACCGTAAAGTATAATGGTATCGCCAGCCATCACTTCAACACCAACATACAGGAACAAGGTGACGAAACCGAGCCATAAATGCGGGAATTGGTACCATGCGGTTTTATGCGAACCATTTGCCGCTGCTGTATCATCTTCCTTATCTGTATCAACATCAGGCAGATGAATGAATTTTAAACCAATCGACAGTAATGTAAGTGCAATTGCGATTATGATGTATGGTACAATTACTTTATTGGCAAGCGAATCGAGTAAAGGAACGCGGTCCAGACCGGTTATTGACTCAAGTTGTGCTACAATATTGGTTGTGTCCTGGTTAAGAACAATTGCTCCGAGAATCAGCGGACTGATGGCTCCTGCAACTTTATTGCAGATACCCATAATTGCAATACGTTTTGCGGCGCTTTCTCTTGGGCCTAAAACTACCACATACGGGTTTGATGCTGTTTGCAGCAAGGCTAGTCCGGTGCCCTGAATAAAAAGGCCGGTAAGAAAAAGTCCGAATGTGCGTGTTAAAGCTGCCGGAATAAAAACAAGCGAACCCAGAGCGATCACAAACAACCCAAGTGCCATTCCATTTTTAAAACCCACTTTATGCAATACCCACGACGATGGTGGCGCCATGAAAAAATAAGCAATGTAAAAAGCCAGGGTTACAAAATAGGCCTGAACATTATTCAGTTCACACGAAATTTTCAAAAACGGTATTAAAGTCCCGTTCAGCCACGTAATAAATCCGAAGATGAAAAACAGCACTCCGATTATAGTGATGGACAACATGTAATTCTTGCGATCTTCTGCCGTAGGTATTGTGTTCATTGTCATAGAGTTATTTGTTAGTGGTTTTATTTTTCAGTTCAATTATTGCAGATTTTTATTAGGTGGAAAAGCATTTTCTCTCTCTCTTTCTTCTCATACTATCTCCCTCAATCCACACATCAACACATTTTTACATTTTTACATTGTCGAATTGTCGAATTATCACATTGTCACATTGTCACATTGTCGAATTGTCGAATTATCACATTATCACATTGTCACATTGTCGAATTGTCGAATTATCA
>CAZOXJ010000026.1:0-17438 GCA_964583325.1 uncultured Lentimicrobiaceae bacterium | reverse complement strand
ATTATCACATTGTCACATTGTCGAATTGTCGAATTCGATAATTATTCCACCTCATACCTCACAAATACTTCAATGGCTTCATATTCAGCCATTCCAAGCTTATCGTAAAGGCGTGCTGTGTTCTTATTCCGTTCTTCGGCACGTTGCCAGAACTCGCGTTTATCGGCACCCATAAACATGGCTCCGTCTTTTTGCGACTGATGCCTGAAAATAGCATTCCGTTTTATCACCACTTCTTCAGGACTGAGTGGAACGGCCATATCAACCATTTCGATGTCCCATTCCTGCCATGCGCCACGGTAAAGCCACACCCGGCAATCTTTCATCCAGGCTTCGTTTTTCATGCGTTCGAGGGCTTCGATAATAATATCGATACACACTCGGTGTGTTCCGTGCGGATCGCTTAGGTCGCCGGCGGCGTATATCTGGTGAGGTTTCAGTTCGCGAAGGAAATCCATTGTTTTTTGCACATCGGCATCAGTCGGAGGTGCTTTCTTAACGGTTCCGGTTTCGTAAAAAGGCAAATCAAGGAAATGAATATTTTTCTCCGGAAGGCCAATATACCGGCACGAAGCTTTAGCTTCGCCACGACGAATAGAAGCTTTTACTGATAACAATTCCGAAGGTTCTATGCTGTCCTTTTTCCTGCTTTTATAAAATTCAGTAGTTTCTTTATACAGGAATTCTGCTTTAGGTTCAATAATGCCATAAATTTTTTCATAATTCCGAACGAAATCGAGGTAACGTATTGCATCATCATCACTTACGGCAATGCTTCCCGAAGTCTGGTAAGCCACATGCACATCGTGTCCGTGTTCCACAAGGCGGGCAAATGTTCCACCCATCGAAATTACATCGTCGTCAGGATGCGGACTGAAAAGTGCTACCCTTTTCGGGAAAGGCAGTGCCCTTTCGGGGCGGGTCGAGTCGTCGACATTAGGTTTCCCGCCAGGCCAACCGGTTATGGTATGTTGCAGATCGTTGAATACCTTGATGTTTATTTTACTGAAAACATGACTTGTAATCAGGTCGGAAAGACCATAATCGTTGTAGTCGCGTTCCGTGAGTTTAAGCAACGGTTTTTCTGTTTTCATACAGAGCCATAACACAGCTTTGCGCATCATCCGGTCGTTCCATTCGCACTGACCAACACGCCAGGGTGATTTAAAGCGGGTAAGATCAGCAGCTGCAGGCGGATCAATTATAAAAGTAGTATTGGTATGATTCTGGAGGTAACTCGATGGAATTACATCCGTTACCTGCCCTTCAACTGCTTTTTCGAGTATTTCGGCTTTCCCTTCGCCCCAGGCCATCAGGAAAATTTCCTTTGCAGCCATTATCGTTCCAACACCCATAGTAATAGCGAAATGCGGTACATGTTCTTCCCCGTTAAAGGAATCGGCAGCATCATTCCGCGTAAGCCTGTCGAGAGTTACCAGTCGTGTTTTCGAATTGTATGCCGAACCTGGCTCATTAAAACCGATATGACCGGTACGGCCAATTCCAAGTAATTGAATATCAATTCCTCCTGCTTCCGAAATCTTTCTTTCGTAATCGCGGCAAAAAGCGGCTACATCATCCTGGTCAATGCTTCCTGATGGGATATGAATATTTTCAGCCTTGATATCGAGGTGCTTAAAAAGCCTGTCCCACATAAAGTGGTTGTAGCTTTGCTGATGGTCGTGCTCAAGCGGATAATATTCGTCAAGGTTAAAAGTTATTACGTTCGAAAAGCTAAGCCCTTCCTGTTTGTGCCAGCGAATCAATTCGTTATAAACAATTAGTGGGGTTGAACCTGTTGCGAGGCCAAGGACTACATTTTTTCCTTCTTCCCGGCGCGCTTTAACAAGTTTCACAATACGGGCTGCCACTTCTGCAGAACCGGCTGCTGCCGAAGGGTAAACCTGAACGGGTATTTTTTCGAAACGGGTAACAAATGCGTCATCGTTCCACATCGAACTGTTCGATTCCGAAGGATATCCTTTAATATCAGCGAGTTTCATTTTTATTTAACTTTTTTATTTTACTACAATTTTATTTTCCCACAGTTTTGCAGGATTCTCTTTAGCAATCAGATAGGGGCGCATACGATACGACCAACTGTAATCCCTGGCCGGAATAAGGTATTTTTCCATAGGCCATGCTCCCCAGCTGTCGTCGCCACCCAAACCGCATTGAAGATAATCGATGTTCAGATCAGTAAATGATTGTTTCGAAACCAGGTTTCCATGTTTGCCTTTATGTTCAAACCCTTTTAGATCGTCGTATGTAAAAGGTAACGCGCTGAATCCAAGGCTCGGCGATCCTTCAAAATAGAGTCCAACCAATTTTCCGTCGTTTATCGAAAACCATTTTACTTCGGAGCGATACCCGTTTTCCTGGGGGCGGACATAATTTGTGTACATTTCATCGGTTGTGGTATGATATTGACCGATATAGGCTGCTGCTTTCCTGTCAATATAATTTTCAAAAGGACCTCGCCCGAACCAGTCAACCTGCTTCAGCGATCCGCTAAGGCGCATATTCATTCCCAAACGCGGAATCCAGGGTTGGTTTTGACCGGCTTTCAAGTGGTTATCAACCAGAATATCACCTTTCCCGGTAACGGTATATATTGTAACCAGTTCGCTGTTTGCATCAGGCAATAGGAAATTAACGGTAATTTTAATTGCTTTCCCGTTGGATTTATCCAATACAACCGATTTAACCTTCCTGTTTTCACTGGCATCGTACCAGGGTTTGCATTTTACGAACATTCTGCTTCCGACATCATTATCCGTTGGCGCCCGCCTGAAATTGGGAAGTGGTCCCTGTTCGAGCAATTGCTGTCCGTTGTAAGTGAATGAACCCATGGTGCCGGTTAGCTTATTAAACTGAACGTCAAATGTTTTGCCTTTTACTGTGATATTACTTTCAGTTTCGACAGCTTCGACGGAGGGTAAAGTTGAAGCATTTATTTCAGTTGCCGGAGTTGAAAATAACTCAAACTGTTCTGATGCAAGGAGGTGGAATTTACCAAGCAGCGGCCTGTCGTCAGTAGTAACGAGATACACGGTAAGATGATAATATTTTCCTGGTTTTGCTGAAGGCGTTTTCCATAATATGCTGTAATCGCGCGAATTTCCGGGAGTTATATTTTCAGTTGTAAAAGTTCCTTTGGTAATGACTTTGCCATTTTCAGTTATTTCCCATTGTATTAGGGTGTTTTTCAGATCCTGAAACGCATATTTATTCGTCATGCGGAATGCAGGTTTCTTCAGGTCAACGGCAGTGAATTTTACATACTGATACACTTTTTTAACCTCCGAAAGTGCCGGATGCGGTTTGCGATCCGCAAAGACTAATCCGTTTGTACAGAAATTCCCATCACTTGGAACATCTTTAGGCCCAAAATCGCCACCAAATGCCCAGAATTGTCTTCCTGTCGAATCAAATTTCTGTAGTCCCTGGTCAACCCAATCCCAGATAAATCCTCCCTGGAGTTGTTCGTTGTTATCAATTGCATCCCAATAATCAACCAGGTTGCCGGTGCTGTTACCCATTGCATGCGCATATTCGCACTGAATTAATGGTTTTTCCTGTTTTTTCGAAGCATAGCTGAGCATACTGTTTACGCTTTCGTACATCGGGCAATAAATATCTGTATTCCACTCATGCCCAGCACGTTCGTACTGAACAGGACGGCTCAGATCGCGGGTTTTTATCCATTTGTAGGTAGCATAAAAGTTTGTTCCATTCCCGGCTTCATTACCTAATGACCAGATGATTACCGAAGGATGATTCTTATCTCTTTCAAGCATGCGGCGGGTGCGGTCGATATGGGCATTTTCCCAAACGGGATTATTCCCTAATGTGCGATCGAGGTTGTAGCCCATACCGTGTGATTCAATGTTAGCTTCGTCGATCACATACAATCCATATTCGTCGCAAAGCTCGTACCAGTATGGATCGTCAGGATAATGGCAGGTGCGGACCGCATTTATGTTATTCTGTTTCATTAGTGTAATATCCTGAAGCATCAGTTCGCGCGAAATCACATGGCCTTTAACCGGATCGTGTTCATGACGGTTAACACCTTTAAGTTTAACTGCCACGCCATTAACTAACAGTAAACCGTTTTTTATTTCGCTGCTGCGGAAACCGATGCGGCTGCTGAGGCTTTCGATACATTTACCGTTTTGATCCAGAAGTGTTAGTGTAAGGATATATAAATCAGGAGTTTCTGCAGTCCATTTTTTTACCTTATTGATACTTTTTTCATAACGCAGACTATCTTTTCCGGATGCGGGTTGAAGTGAAACAAGTTCAGACGAAACCGGATTTGCCGGATTGCTTTTTTCGTAAAGGTTTACCTGCAGTTTATGGTTTTTAGCATCCTCAGCCGATAACTTGTTAAAGAGAATATCTATTTCGAGGTTTCCGTTGGTATAATTGTCCTTCAGATTTCCTTTGGCAAAGAAATCGCGCACATAGGTCGCAGGGCGGGCATATAAAAAAACATCGCGGTTAATTCCGCTCATGCGCCACATATCCTGGCATTCGAGGTATGAGCCATCGCTCCAGCGAAAAACCTGCAGTGCCAGGGTGTTTGCACCATCTTTCAGATAGGGTGTAAGGTCGAATTCAGCCGGAGTTTTTGAATCTTTACTGAAGCCTATGTATTTGCCATTGAGCCAGATATAGAAAAATGATTTTACAGCACCGAAGTGAATGAATACGTTTTTACCTTTAAATTTTTCGGGAACTGTAAGCTGCGCCAGGTAAGTTCCAACCGGATTGTAATCGTGAGGAACATGCGGAGGCAAAGGATTTTTTGAGTAAAACTCGTAAGGGATATTGGTATAGATAGGGTAGGAGTAACCCTGAACTTCCCAGGTGGAAGGAACATCAATCAAAGCCCACGAAGTTGCATCAAACCCTGGCTGAAAAAATCCCTCAGGCACAAGCGTATAATTATCAGATAATTTAAACTTCCATTTCCCATTCAGCAACATAAATAGTTCCGAATCCGATGCAACGTTTTTTATTGCTTTTGCCTCAGTATCATAAGGAATGTAGGTTACATGAGGTTTGAGTGTATTTAAGGAAGTCAGGTATGGATTTTCCCAATCAGGAACCGATATTTGTTGTGCACTCGACAGCGAAAAAAATCCTGAAAAGAACACGGCTAAAAAAGCAAGTATGATTGAGCGTAATTTCATATTGATTTCTTTATCATTTTTTTAAAACTATCATTTTAATTGCAGTTGCTTCTTCTGTTAAATGCAAAAGCTTTGGTATATATATAAGGTATACCAAAGCAGTTTGAGTATTTAATTTTAGTTGTTAGGTTATTCCTTCTGAAAAACTTTATTCATAACAAGCGCTACAGTACCCATGAGGCCTGCATTCTGGCCCAGGTTTGAGGTCATGATCTGCGCATCACGGCGTATTTTCGCAATGGTGAATTTATTAAGGTTTTGCTGAATAGGATCAACAATGTAATTGTCGGCTTTGGTGAGTTCACCTCCGATAATGATGAGCTCAGGGTTAAAGAGATGGATCAAAACGGCAATTCCACGTCCGAGGTGTTCACCGATATTGGCAAGCAATCCGATTGCAAACTGATCGCCATGCTGAGCCGCTTTAAGCACGGTTTCGATGGTTATTTTGCTCAGATCACCGGATACCATGGTGCGGATAACTGTGGTTGCGCCTTCGCTGATTTCTTTTTTTGCGCGTTTTATCATCGTTGTTCCTGAAGCGAGCGTTTCGAGACAGCCGATTTTTCCGCAATAACAAAGTTGTCCGTCGGGGTCAACCTGAATATGGCCAAACTCTCCGGAGAAACCTGAATTTCCCTTATAGAGCTTTCCGTTAAGTATCATCCCGAGTCCAATTCCCGAACCTATATTGAGACAGAGAACATTTTGTTTTCCCTGTGCCATACCGAAAGCCTGCTCGCCAAGCGCCATTACTTTGGTGTCGTTTTCTACAAAAACCGGGTAATCAAAAATGTTTTCAAACTGTATGGTTGCGGGTTTTTCATCCTGCAGGTAGCTGTAACTGATGCCGGTATGCAAATCGATCAGACCGGGAAGAGCAATTCCGATACCCATCAGTTTCTTTTCGTCAATGCCTGATTCTTTGATAAAATCATTCACTGCAGTTTTGAGGCTTTTCATAAAATCTTTCGAAACCTCAAGACCTTCGTCAATCACTTTTATATCAACAACCGGTTGGTTGCTGAAATTGAACAAACCCAGCCTGATGTGATACCTGCTGATATCAACTCCCAATACGTACCTGGCTGGAGGATTTAGTCCATACAGGTTCGGACGGCGGCCGCCACTCGAACTACCAATACCTTCTTCGGCAAGAAACTCGCTTTCAATCAACTCATCAATAGCCCTGGTAATAGTAGGGGTGCTCATGTGAATTATCTTGCTGAGTTCAGGTATCGATTTACATCCGTTCTGATATAATTCTTTTAATATCAATAATTTGAGGGCGTTTTTTTTGGAGCTGTTAGTCCTAGGATCTGCTGCTGTGCTACCAAAAAGCATACTTTTTTTCATTGTAAAAATCTTAATTATACAGTGAGACGATTTGTAGTTAGTGATTCGACTTATAGTAAGAGCCTGTAAATTTACAACAATCATTAATAATATTGTTCAACATAGAAAAAAAAATTACTAAGATTTCGAAGAATTTTATTATTATTTTGCTATTGATCTGTAATTTTACTGTAAGTTACAGTATAACAATATGATATCATATCTTAATACTTGCCTATCTTCTGTACATTGATTTCAGGAATGCATTCTGGAGTGTTTGACCTTGATCCTGCAATTCCGGATTTAGTCTTTGATAATCTGTAATATTTAGGCCAATTTGTGATAGTAACTTCTGAAATTAATAGAATTTTCATGCATTTATTATCATTTCCGGTTTACATTTTTCAGAAAATATAGCTACTTACTTGCTGATTTCTTTGTTTCGGGAATTTGAATACGCCCGTTGAATTTTCGATTCAGCTTTTTGCGCCCATCGTTTTTACAATGTTGGATTAAAATTACAACCCATCCGAAAACTGATATAGTAGCACCTGAAGAGTGAAAGAAACTAGCGATCAATTATTTAACTGTGAATTTAGTATATTTGAAACCAAATCAAAATGGAAGTGTATTTTTCTTCTTGTTTTTTTTGGCAGTTTTTTAGCATATTGTAAATAGAAATGGAGCTGAATCCCTCATTTGCAATAGACCTTTCAAAAAAAAATTTGTATGAATGTATTATTCGGCATTATTTTTTTTAACTTTAAGCCGCAAAACAAATGAGCATGGAACTTGCAAAACAAAAACAAAAAATATATACATGCAGAAATTAGCTTATCCCCTTATTATGAGGAAGATAAGCTATTTTGTTGAAAACTTTCTAAAAATTTTTATAAAAAAAGTTACCTTAGTGTTAAAAGTTCATAAAATATTTTACTAGTTTCGCCCTTTCAATGAAAATCTTTTCTTAACGTTCAATTAATACCAACAAACCTCAAGTCAAACCTCAAACAAAAGTGCTTATGAAAAAAGTGACACTCTTGATGGCGCTGATCTTGTTCTGCTCATGGCAGTTCGTTTTAGCCCAAAAAACAATCACCGGAACGGTTACTGATGCCAAAGATGGCTCTACAATTCCAGGTGTTAACGTTGTAGTTAAAGGCACAACTGCTGGTACAACAACTGACCTTAATGGTATTTATTCAATCAAAGCGACTGCAGGTCAAACTCTGCATTTCTCTTTTATCGGATATACCGACCAGGATGTTGCGGTAGGAGCCGATGCTACTATCAACGTTAAATTAGAACCTTCGTTGGAGCAACTACAGGAAGTAGTTGTTACTGCTCTTGGTATCAGCAGGGAACAAAAGGCCCTCGGATATGCAGTTTCAACTATTGACTCCAAAGATCTTACCAAAACCGGAACAACCAGTTTTGCAACAGCTCTCTATGGTAAAGCTCCAGGTGTGCGTATCGCACAAACACCGGGTGGATCAACCAGTGCTGTTAACATTAACATCCGCGGTGTAAACTCAATTACAGGCCGAAATCAGCCTTTGATCGTTGTTGACGGTGTGCCTATCCGTGACGGTGAAGTTCAAAATAACAACTATTGGAACGACCAGCGCCTCAGGGGTAACGGTTTGCTCGATATTAACCCAGAAGACATTGATAACATTTCAATTCTTAAAGGTGCTTCCGCTGCTGCTCTTTACGGTTCAGAAGCTGTAAACGGCGTTGTGTTAATCACAACCAAAAGCGGTAAAGGCACAAAAGGCTGGAGCGTTGATTTATACACAACCTACAGTGCTGACAAAATTGCTTATCTGCCACGCTACCAGACAGAAAGAGGTGCAGGTGCTCCTTTGAATGTTAGTAATGGTGGCCAGGACGAAGCCGGTTTTATATATTATGATACGGATGGCGATGGTGTTAAAGAAACCAGGGGTATTCTTGGTTATAGCATCAACTTTGGTCCTAAATTCGATGGTCAGCCTACGATGTCATGGGATGGTCAAATCAGGCCTTATGAAAATCAGGAAGATAACTATGCAAACCTGTTCCAAACCGGTCTGAATTCGAGTACAACTGTTGCAATGACACATGCGAATGAGAATTCGAACGTCAGGCTTTCAGTTACACATCAGGATAACAAAGGTATAAGTTTAGGTTCCGAAAATGTTAAAAACATTGCTAACCTCAATTCTTCGTTTAAACTGGGTAAAAATTACACCGTTGATATGGTTGTGAATTACATCAATCAAACAGTAACCAACCGTCCTTATTCCATTGACCGTTTGACTAACAACTTTGGCGGTATGATGGGCAGGTTCGATAATGGCGACTGGTATCTGGGTAAATACAAAACCAGCAAGGGATACAGGTACGTAACCGGTGCCGGTACACAGAGTCTTACCCCTGACGAAAATATCATTTATAATGGTATGAGAGGCGATATTGCCGATTTCGTATGGAGAGTAAATGAAAACAATTCAGTTGAAACCAGCAATCGTTTAATCGGAAGCTTAACCAATACCTGGCAGATTGTTGACGGGTTGAAACTTCGTGGTAGAATTGCTACTGACTATACCGCCCGAGGAACCGAAAACAGTAATACTTCCGAAATTCCATTGGCTTTCGGATATTCCGGTTATTTTGGCCTGGAATCCTATCAGAACAACATCCGTTATGGTGATATTATGCTTATGTTCAATAAGAAAATAACTGAGGATATTGAAATCGGTGCAATGGCTGGTTATACCGGCCAGCAGGAAACCGGAACATCAATGAGCAGAGGAACATCTGACGGTTTAAGTACCGAAAACCTGTTCGACCTTGCAGCTTCGGTAAATACACCTTCAAGTGGTTCAAGCCGTTATGAAATCGTTAAAGATGCTGTGATCGGAACAGTAAACGGTAATTACAAAAACTACCTGTTTATTGAAGGAACACTTCGTAACGACCGCACATCAACAATGAACCCTGAGAATAACAGCTTCTTTTACCCATCAGTAAACTCAAGTTTCGTATTTTCAGAAGCATTCACAATGCCGGCAGCTATCAGTTATGGTAAATTCCGCGCATCATGGGGTATTGTAGGTAACTATCCTGACATGTACAGCGCTAACATCGCATACAACCAGAATACCTTAGGTGTTCAGGCAGTAGGAGGCAAACCTGTTCTTTACACCACTATTCCGGGTAATATGGGTAATGACGCTATCAGACCTGAAGAAAAACATGAATATGAATTCGGTTTGGAAACTAAGTTCTTTGTTAACCGTTTAGGATTTGATATTTCTTATTACAACGGCCTTATCAAGGATCAGATTCTTCCTTTGACTATACCAACAAGTTCCGGAGCAACTTCAGTACTTACTAACATTGGTACTTTAAGGAATTCGGGTATCGAAATTGCTTTAAGCGGTACACCTGTGCTGACTACCAATTTCAAATGGGATGTTCAACTTAACTTCTCGAAAAATAAGAACGTAGTTGAAAAACTGGCTTCCGGTTCCGACGAATTACTCCACGCTGACTATGACGGAAATGCAGCCCAGCTGATTTCGAAAGTTGGTGAACCAATGGGTGATTTTTATTCACATCCTGTGAAACTTGATGCTAACGGTGGAAAAATTGTGAATCCTGACGGATTGTACCAGGTTGATGCTGATACAATGGTAAAAATAGGTAATGCGATGCCAAAAGCAGTAGGTGGATTTATTAACACCTTTACTTACAAAGGATTTACTTTGGAAGCTTTGGTTGATTTCAGGTTTGGTGGTTATGTTATGCCTACCGCTCTCAACTGGATGACAAGCCGCGGACTTACCGAAATCAGTACTACAGCAATGGATAAAGAACATGGTGGCCTCAGCTATTATGTAACTACCGATGCTAACGGCAATACCATTAATGTTCAAACCGATGGAGCTACTGGCCCTGATGGCGAGAAAGTGTATGATGACGGTATTTTACAGGAAGGTGTAAAAGCTGACGGAACACCGAACGATTATATCGCTTCTTCAGCTTATTATTACTGGAACGTTTACAACTGGGGCGGTCCTCAGTATAGCTACAGCCGTTATGAACTGTACATTGTAGAGAACAGTTACATCAAAATGAGGGAACTTTCTTTAACTTATGCATTGCCAGTTGATGTAGCTAAGAAAATCGGAGCTAAAAATATCTCACTGACCGTATTCGGTCGTAACTTGTTCTATTTCTACAGAACAATTAAAGATATGGATTCTGAAGCAGCAACAGCAGGTTCAAGGTGGTTCCAGCAGGTTAACAATGTTGGTACCAATCCATCAACCAGAACTATTGGCGGTGCATTGAGAATTGGTTTCTAAGTTCAATGTTAATAACAAAACAAAAAATCGTTCATATGAAGAAAATATTAATAATAATAGCCGCAGCATTATTGGTAGTTGGTACCGCGTGCACAAAGGCAGATTTTGAGGATGCATATCCGGATCCTTCAAAAATTTCTACTACTACAGTCGAAAAACAGTATTCTGGTTTTTTGAGTTCCAATCGTGAGTATGTATTACCTTATTACTGGAATTATTTTGTAGTACTCCGTACTACCCTCACCCGCTACACACAGGCAGTAGGTTGGGTTAACGCATCCGGACAGTATGTTCCTGGTGAAGCAGGTATTGGCGCTTATTGGGGAACGTATTACACCCTGATGGCACAGTACAGGGAACTTGAAAAAGTTTACGCCGCAACTCCAGCTGATGATCAGGCAGCTAAACGGATCTATATGCTTTCAGCAACTATTTTTCTGTATGACCATACACAAAAATTAGTTGATTTACACGGCGATATTCCTTTCTCGGAAGCCGGTATGTTAAGCACCAACGGAGGCGATTATGAAGCATCCTTACCTAAATATGATAAAGCTGAGGATGTTTATTCCAAAATGCTTGATGATTTGAAAGCATTTGCTGATGAACTGAATACGATTACTGTTCAGTCTGCTATTCAAACTGGTTTCAAAACTCAGGACTTTATCAATGGTGGCGACATTAACAAATGGAAAATGTATTGCAATTCATTACGTTTAAGGATGTTGACCAGGGTTTCAGGTACTTCCACATTCCAGTCGAGGGCAACTGCCGAAATCGCAGCTATATTGGCTAACCCATCAAGTTATCCTGTTGTTGCTGATAATGCTGATAACATTCAGATTAATGTAACCAACCAGAATTCACCGATTAACTCACAGCAATTCCAGTCCGGTCTCGAAGACTGGAACGGAAACTTAGCCAGCAAAGCTATGATTGATCATATGCTTGCTAATGCTGACCCACGTTTACGTGCTATGTATGAGCCAGGTGCAAATGCTCCGGGTGTGTATGCCGGTTTGGATCCTTTGATGCTGTCAAATGATCAGCAAACCTTAGTTGATGCCGGAACTGTAACTATCTATAACCGCTCAACATTAAGCAGGAACGATTATTTCCCGGGAATGCTTATCAATGCTGCTGAAGTTAGTTTCATAAAAGCTGAATACTACCTCAATTCCGGTAATGATGGCGCTGCTAAAGATGCTTACAATGCTGGTATTTCACAGTCAGTAAAGAATTATTATTACTTCAGAACCCTTAGTAATGATAACGTTGCAGGTGATTTAACCCCGACTGATGATGCTGAGATTGCAGCTTATACTGCTATGGCTCAGATTGATTGGGATAAAGCTACTTCAACTGCTGCAAAAATGACTTTGATAGCTAATCAAAAGTGGATACATTACAGTGTTGTTCAGCCTTACGAAAGCTGGTCAGAGCAGAGGCGTTTGAACGCTCCGGCTTTAACTTTCCAGCCTGATGCAACCAATAAGCAGACTCTGCCTCCATCCAGATGGATTTATACATCAAATGAGAGTACCTATAATACTCTTAATTACGATGCTGTAAGAGCCAATGACAATCTGACAACCAAAATTTTCTGGGATGTGAACTAACATTCTTTGAAATAATTTTTTAAAGCGGGAATTCCAAAAGGATTCCCGCTTTTTTAATTATATGAACATTCTTTCCCTTTCAGTCATAGGTGCCAACTCAAATGAGGGAATAAAAAAGTCAGAAACTATAAAAGTATATCTGATCTTTTTCCGGGATTAGCAATATAATGGCAGGAGTATTCAGGATCGGGGAAGAAAAGATATTTTAACCTGAGAAATCTGATTGATTTTATTAGCTTCGATGTTGTATGATGCAGTGATATACAAAAGCTGTCAATTACCCAGAACAGTTTTTCTGAAACTAAGTGGTGATATACCCATCACTTTCGTGAATACCCTTGAAAAATAAAGAGGATCATCAAATCCTAATTCTAAAGCAATTTCTTTTATTCTCATATAGGGATTTTCAATGAGTTGACAGCTTCTCTGTACTTTAAGGTGTATGAAGAAATTCATAGGTGACATGGATGCATGTTTTTTAAAGAGGTTTGAGTATTGCGAAACAGAGAGTCCTGCCTGCCTCGAAACGTCTTGTAATTGAATGTTCGAAGTGAGGTTCTGTTTCATGTATTCAATCGAACGGTCTATTATCTTCTTTCCTTTTGTTGCCGCTGCCGACTGCTTAAAATCGTTGTAAAAAATGGAAGTGAGAAAGCTGAATACCAGAAAGTTTGCATATTCCAGGTTTCTTTTCTGGTATGGAATTCCAAGATTCTGAAAAATTTCATCAAAAACCTGTACCCGTTGAATGTGCTCCTCCGGTACTCCTTGTTTTAAATCAAAGATTGCTACTTCTTTCCCCATTAAAAGATTGGCGGTTTGTCCTTCGAGGTGCATCCAGTATATTGTCCATGGCTTTTGCGGATGAGCTCCGTATTTGTGGGGTACCCCTGCCGGTATAATACAAACAGTATGTGGTTGAATGGTATATTGTTCGGTAAATGATTTGCACCATCCCATCCCTGTAGCGCAATAGATTAAAATGTTGCCTGTAGCTCCCCGCTTTCGTTCGCGAAAATGATGCTCAGCATGAGGGTAGTAACCAATATCTGTGATATACAGGCTGTTAATCAGATTATTGTTTTTAACTTCTTCAATAACTGATTTTGGGAGCACTATCATCTGTTGCCCGTGGAATCCTTCCCGCTTCTGCATTTTGCTTTTTTTACAAAAATAATAAGATAATCCATGTTTTAATAGTTTTATCTATTCTGTAAGCCCTATTCAACGGATTATCTTTGTATTAACAGGAATCCTGATATCGATAGAATCATTCATTATAAGACCATGAAGAAAAGCAAACATGTATTTTTATTACTGATTACCGGTATATCGGCAATGGGTGGTTTATTGTTCGGATACGACTGGGTTGTTATTGGCGGGGCAAAACCATTTTATGAAAGTTACTTTCAAATCAATGATTCCCCTTCCCTTCAGGGTTGGGCAATGAGCAGTGCTTTGATAGGATGCCTCCTTGGTGCGATTGTGTCGGGGTACCTGACAGACAGGATCGGCAGGAAGCTACCATTAATCATATCTGCCATATTGTTCTCAATAGCTGCAATTGGCACCGGGGCAGTAAGCAGTTTTTCCTGGTTTGTTATTTTTCGGTTGATCGGAGGATTAGGAATTGGACTGGCTTCAGCATTATCTCCGGTTTATATTGCAGAAATTGCACCTGCTCATTTAAGGGGACGATTGGTCTCTATAAATCAACTAACAATCGTTGTGGGAATTCTTGCCGCCCAAATCATAAACTATTTTATTGCTGATAAAGTCCCTGAAGGGGCATCGACTGAATTCATCCTATCATCCTGGAATGGGCAGACAGGTTGGAGGTGGATGTTTTGGGCCGGCGCGGTACCGGCATTGTTCTTTTTAGGCCTATCTTTTATTCTGCCCGAAAGTCCGAGATATCTTCTGAAGATTGGTAATGAAATAAAAGCAAAATCAGTTCTCACGAAACTCATTGGGGAGCAACATGCTACCCATGAAATGAAGGAGATTATCAATAGTTTACATGGTCCAAGTTCGAAAATAGAATGGAAGGAGTTACGATCTGCCAGGATCAAACCATTGCTGATAATTGGTATTGTACTTGCTGTATTTCAGCAGTGGTGCGGTATAAATGTGATTTTTAATTATGCAGAAGAGATATTCACATCAGCTGGTTACACAGTTGGGGAGATGCTTTTTAACATTGTTATCACAGGCTCTGTTAACCTGGTTTTTACCATTATTGCCATGCGAATGGTCGATTCGTGGGGACGCCGCAAGTTAATGCTTCTTGGATCAGCCGGTTTATCCATCGTTTACCTGTTTCTTGGATTGAGCTATTATCTGGAGCTACAAGGAATTGTGGTATTAATATTTGTTCTGATTGCCATAGCTGTTTATGCTATGACTTTAGCACCGGTTACCTGGGTTATCCTGTCCGAAATCTTCCCGAATAAAGTAAGGGGTGCAGCCATGTCAATCGCTACAACGAGCCTTTGGATTGCTTGTTTCATTCTTACTTACACATTCCCGTTGCTTAATAATACGCTAAAGGCAAGTGGTACTTTCTGGTTATATGCATTCATTTGTTTGTCCGGTTTACTCTTTATTTATACACGATTACCTGAAACTAAAGGAAAGTCACTCGAAGAAATTGAAAAAGGTTATGGGAAATAATACTAAATCTGTTATATCAGAAACAAAACTCTTTACTTTATTTCTTTTGCTCATTTTACTGAATCCCGGGCTAATGTTTTCAGGCCATGCCCAGCATAACCTGGTTGAGATAAAAATTGATCATCCGGGAATTCCTGTACCTGAAACTATGTTTGGAATCTTTTTTGAAGATATCAACTTTGCTGCCGATGGCGGTATTTATGCAGAACTAATAAAAAATCGTTCCTTCGAATTTGATCCTCCGTTATTGGGTTGGGATCCTTTTGGCAGTGTTACAATCAGCAATGATAAGCCTTGTTTCAGAAATAATCCTCATTATGCAAGATTATCATTTCAGGATGAACTGAGTGGCACCGGAATAGATAATAATGGTTTCAAAGGTTTATCGGTAATAAATGGAGATAAATACACTTTAAACTTTTATAGCAGGAATCTGTCGGATTCGAATATGATTGTTCAGGTCCAGATACTTGGTAGCCAGGGTGAAATTCTTTCAAGGCAGGATGTTCGGATCAGCAGTAAAACATGGAGTAAGTATGAAGTGAATCTTACTCCAACCCGAACAACGGCCAATGGCAGATTCCGGATGCTTTTGATAAGTAAAGGTGAAATAGATATCGATCATATCTCACTTTTTCCGGAAAAAACCTATAACAACCGACCAAATGGATTAAGATCTGACCTGGTTGATGCGCTGAAGGATCTGAAGCCCGGAATAATGCGGTTTCCAGGTGGTTGTGTGGTTGAAGGTACAACTCTGGACACCCGTTATCAATGGAAGAATACCATTGGCCCGGTTGAGGAACGCCCTGTTATGATCAACCGTTGGAATTATATTGTGAACGACCGGCGATTCCCTGATTATTACCAGTCATTCGGTCTGGGATTTTACGAATACTTCCTTCTTTGCGAAGACATTGGAGCCGAACCTTTGCCGGTAGTTAATTGTGGATTGACCTGTCAGTGGGTTAATAAAGATGAAACCCATCATTGCCGTGTGGATGAACTACAACCCTATATTCAGGATGCTTTGGATCTGATAGAATTTGCAAATGGTGATATCAATAGTACCTGGGGGAAAATCCGAAGTGAGTTAGGGCATCCGGCACCGTTTAATCTTAAATTCCTTGCTGTAGGTAATGAGCAATGGGGAGAGCAATATTCTGTGCGTGCCTCACCATTCATCGATTCAATACGATATTATTATCCTGAAATTCAGATTGTTGGAAGTTCGGGGCCTTTCCCTTCAGGACCAGAGTTCGATTTCGGATGGAAAGAAATGCGAAGATTAGGGGTAGATCTTGTTGATGAACACTATTATCGTGACCCGCAGTGGTTCTTAAATAACGCTTCACGTTATGATTCTTACAGCAGAAGCGGACCGAAAGTTTTTGCAGGTGAATATGCCTGTCATGCAGCTGCAGCCGCAAATTCCTTTGAAGCAGCCCTGTGTGAAGCTGCATTTCTGACTGGAATTGAACGTAATGCCGATGTTGTTACTATGTCATCATATGCACCTCTTTTTGCTCATGTGGATAACTGGCAGTGGAAACCTAATCTCATATGGTTCGACAATCTCAATGTGATAAGGACACCAAGTTATTATGTGCAGCAGCTTTTTTCGACCAATAAAGGCACTCATGTTATTCCTTTTGAAAAGAAGGGCGGTGAATCGTTTGCTCAGGATAGTTTATACCTATCTGTGGTAAAGGATGTTGCTAAAGGTAAAGTCATCATTAAAGTTGTAAATGTTGGAATGAAAAAGCAAATACTGGAGTTTTCACTTGTTGGTCTGCCACCTTCAAACTTTTCAGTTAAGCTCACACAATTGCATCATGAGAATAGCTCGATGGAGAATACATTGAATCAGCCTGATGAAGTCATCCCTGTGTTTGATAATTTGAACATACAAAGTAACAGTTTCAAAATTGAAATTGGTGCGAAATCCTTTAACGTACTGGAAATATGAAAAATTTTGGAGTAGTCCTTTGTTTTATACTTTTTGCTGTATCTGTTTCATTGAATACAGCCGCTCAACAATACCTTGATCTCGCTGGCCGTTGGAGTTATGCTTTGGATCCTGATGATAAGGGTGTTAAAGAGGAATGGTTCAGGAAGGCTTTTCAATCTGGATTGGATTTGCCGGGTTCTTTAAGTTCAAATGGTATTGGAGATGAAATTACACTTAATACTCCCTGGACAGGTCAGATTGTTGACAGTTCCTACTTTAAAGATCCTGAGTATGCTGAATACCG
>CAZOXJ010000025.1:24643-28888 GCA_964583325.1 uncultured Lentimicrobiaceae bacterium | reverse complement strand
CTCCAACCTCTCAACATTCGCCATCTTCTCAATCCTCTCAAACATAAACCATAAAAATTTTAAAAATCATGACATTTCAACTACCATCGCTTCCTTATGCGCCCGACGCATTGGAGCCAGTTATCAGCGCACGAACCATCGAATTCCATTACGGAAAACATCACCAGGCTTATGCTACAAAGCTTAACAGCCTTATTCCCGGCACTGCTTTTGAGAATGCCACTCTCGAAGAAATTATTATGAAGGCCGAAGGCGGTATTTTTAACAACGCTGCCCAGGTTTGGAACCACACATTTTATTGGGAAGGTTTTTCTGCTAACCGCGGAACTGAACCCAAAGGCAAATTACTCGAAATGATAAACCGCGATTTCGGATCATTCGAAGCGTTTAAAACTAAATTCAATGATGCAGCTGTTGCCCAGTTTGGATCAGGCTGGGCCTGGCTGGTGCTGAATGCTGAAGGAAACCTTGCAATTGTTACCACCGGAAATGCAGCAAACCCAATGCGCGATGGATTAAAACCATTGCTCACATGCGATGTTTGGGAACATGCATATTATCTTGATTTCCAAAACCGCAGACCGGATTATGTAAATGCATTCTGGCAACTGGTTGACTGGGATATTATCGCCAAAAGGTAAACCGCTGATTTTGTTTTCTATAGCCGGCTGATCTGATAGCCGGCTTTTTTTACGCTTTCTATTACTTGTTCCGTAACGTCTTTAGGTGCTGTAATTTCGAGTACACGATCGGGATTTTCAAGGTCAACGCTCCATGTATTAATGCTATTAAGACTTTCGAGGCCTGGAGTAATAGCCTTTACGCAGCCACCACATTTCAGGTTGGTTTTAAACCGGATAGTTTCCATGTATTTTTTTTGTATATAAGTATTAGTTCCTTTTTTTACCCAAATCGTTTGAATACTGCCTGTTCAACAATCATGTAATTCACAATGTTTTCCATCCGATTCAATTTCAATTGTTGAATGATCAAATCCTTCGCTTTTTAGGTAAGTTCGTATCTTTAGTTTGATTGTTTCAGTCTGATTGACAGTAATTTCAGGATCAACAATTACATGCATTGAGGCAATATTATAGGTGCCGTCCATGGTCCAGAAATGCATATCGTGAACTCCAATCACTCCTTCTGTTTCGTTCAGGTGTTTCGTAAAATGGCTGATCTGTTCGCTGGATGGTGTTGCCTGCATAAATATTCTGAAAGTCTGCTTCATATTGCCGAAAACCCGGTAAAGAATAAAGGACGTAATTATCAGAGAGAGAATGGGATCGAGTATAGGAATATCCCAAAAACGCATGATAATACTTGCTGCAAGTACAGCAACCCATCCCATTACATCTTCGAGTAAATGGAGAGATATAACTTTTTCATTCTGGCTTTCACCCCCTTTTAACCGGAACATGGCCAGCCCGTTGATAATGATGCCGGCGATGGCAAGATAAAGCATTCCTTGTGTGTGAACAGGCTGAGGCTCAATTAAACGCGGAATTGCATTTGTGATTATAATTACCGAACCTGCAAGTAATATCAGAGCACTTATTGTTGCACCAACAAGTGAATACCGTTTATATCCATACGTATAAATGTCGTCGCGTTGTTTCGCTGAATACCGCTGAAAATACCAGGCTAATCCCAGAGCAACCGAATCGCCGAGATCATGAAAAGCATCGGACAGAATTGCCATACTGTTAGTCAGTATTCCGCCAGCTATCTCGATAATAGCGAATACGGCATTCAGCCAGAAAGCCATTCTTAGATTAGCTTCTGATTTATGGTTGTGATTATGGTTGTGATTATGACTCATTTATAAAAATCCGTTTCAGCCTTAAACTGTTAAGTACAACTGTTACCGAACTCATTGCCATGGCAGCACCAGCAATCATAGGGCTTAATAAAAATCCGGTAAACGGGTACAGCAATCCGGCTGCAACAGGTATGGCTATAATGTTGTAGAAAAATGCCCAGAAGAAATTCTGCCTGATAATCTTCACTGTATCTTTTGATAATCGGATTGATTGTGCAACAGCCCTGAGATCACTATGCATCAGGATTATTCCGGCGCTCCCGAGTGCAATATCCGAACCGGTTGCCATCGCTATACCCAGGTCAGCTTCGGCGAGAGCTGCTGAATCATTAATGCCGTCGCCTACCATCGCAACCTTATATCCTTTATTTCTCAGTTCCGCGACAAACCGGTTTTTATCTGCGGGAAGCACATTTGCAGTATAATTTTTAATTCCCGCTTTCGTGGCCATCTGAGCAGCAGCTGACTCCTTATCGCCGGTAAGCATAAATACTTCAATTCCTTCATTATAAAGAGACTGTATCGCTTCAGCAGATGTATTACGGAGCGTATCTTCAACTGTGAATTCAGCATAGGCTTCGCCATTGATTGCAAAAAACACTGAACTGCTTTCTTCTGATGTTGCTGGTATTGATATGCCGTTTTCTTCCAAAAAAGATCTGTTCCCTACCAGGCACGAATAATTCATAAAGTCTGCGCTAATACCTTTACCCGGAAAATCTTTAAAATTATCTACCGGCAGCATTTTTACATTTTCGAAAAGAGACGCAATAGCATACGCAAGCGGATGAGCCGATCGTTTTTCGATAGAGTATAATAGCTGTTCCGAAATATCATCTTTTTTAAACCAGGTGCTTTTTGTTACTTCCGGTTTGCCTGTAGTTAGTGTACCGGTTTTGTCAAAAATTACGGCATTTATCTTACAGGCTGTCTCTAAACTTTCAGGATTCCTGATCAGGATTCCCAGTTCTGCTCCTCTGCCGATGCCAGCCATCAGGGCAGTTGGTGTGGCAAGTCCGAGTGCACAGGGGCAGGCAATAATTAATACGCTTATGGTTGTAAGAAAAGCAAAAGTAATGGATGGGTCGGGACCCAACACCCACCAGGTAAGGAATGTAATAGCTGAAATAGCCAATACAACCGGTACAAATACTGACGCAATTTTATCGGCTAGTTTCTGAATGGGCGGTTTCCCGGACTGTGCTTCCTGAACCATGGCAATTATTCCTGCCAGCAAGGTATTTTTGCCTGTTTTTGAGGCGATAATCACAAGGTTACCGCTGCTGTTTAATGTTCCGGCGAAAACATTTGTTCCTGAGTTTTTGAATACAGGCAGCGGTTCACCCGAAATCATGCTTTCATCAATATACGAATCGCCGCTTTCGACAATTCCGTCAACCGGAATCCTGTCGCCTGGTCGAACCATAACCTGGTCGCCGGGTAAAACCATCGAGAGAGGTAACTCCATTTCTTTTCCATCGCGAATCACTGTAAGTGTTTTCGGCTGCAGGTTCATCAGTTTCCGTATCACTGACGAGGCTTTGCTTTTTGATCTTTCTTCGAGGAACTTACCGGCAAGAATAAAAGTAATTATCACGGTTGCTGATTCGAAATACACATGAGGTTGTAATCCGGACCGAAGAAAGATTTGAGGGAAGATGGTGTTTACTGTGCTGAAAATAAATGCAAAACCGGTGCTTAAAGCAACCAGTGTATCCATGTTTACCATGAAATGTTTTGACTGTTTCCATGCATTGACGTAAAATTCGGATCCGGGAAAAATAATAACCGGAAGTGATAATACAAGTAAAACCCAGTTTTTATAATCGAGGTGAATATGGTGAAACATTGATAAAACGAATACAGGAACTGAAAAAATAACGGCCACCAATAGTTTCTTCTTCAGTTCTTTAAAATGTTTTTGTTCAATATCAGCTAGTTTTTCATTCAGGTTATCTTCCTCTATAATGAGTCCATACCCAATAGATTCAACGGCTTTAACAAAGTCGGCCGGCGATACTTCAGCCGGATTGTAACTTACAAAAACATTGGCCCCGGCATAATTTACTGATGCACTGCTTACACCAGGAAGGGATGCAAGCATGCTTTCGATGCTGCCTGCGCAAACGGCACACATCATGCCTGTAACGGCATATACGCTTTTAGTTTTTTCAGAGTTCAATAGTGTAGTTTTATTACACAACAAATATATTAACTATAGGTTTTATGAAATGATGAATTCACGGAATTATAACCTGGTAAAACCTTTATGTTTTTTTGTGGCTATACAGTCATGATTGTATCATTTTGAAATATGGAAAGATTCAACTTCTATAGGGTCAAACCTTAATAATCTCAGGCTTTCATCTGCAATGTTAATTCTACACAAATAACGCACCATTGCAACAATAACAAAATTATGA
>CAZOXJ010000025.1:1936-24543 GCA_964583325.1 uncultured Lentimicrobiaceae bacterium | reverse complement strand
TGCAATGTTAATTCTACACAAATAACGCACCATTGCAACAATAACAAAATTATGAAGAACCTTAGTAAAGATCATCATGGTGAACATGGGCACCATCATGGGCACCATTAGAAATTGGCAAAACAGCGAAATCATGTTTCATGAAAAAGCAAAAAAGGTGGAGCAATCCACCTTTTTTGCTTTTAAATTCCATACTGCTTTTTGATGTTCAAACTTTTTATCCGGCCTGATTATCAGGGCGGGTTAATTTTTTCAAAGGATCTTCACTGTTTGTGTTTCCATAAGTATTTAAATAATCAGATCATGCCTGTCAATTCCTATGTCGTGCATCGAAACAGGATCCTCAACAGGTTCAAGATGTGTAAAAACCGTTACCGGAGCATTGAAAAGGTCACGGATATCTCTTTCAATCTTTTCGACCATATCATGGCCTTCCTGAATAGTCAGCTGACCGGGTAACAGTATGTGAAGAGCAATAAACTTCCGCTGTCCGGCTTGCCTGGTCATTAGAGAATGGTATTCGAGTTGTTGTTTTTTATACCTATCCAGGGCATTGGTAATTTTCAATCGTTCATCTTCAGGAAGGGATGAATCGAGTAAACCCAACGCCGACCGGCGCATAAGCTGGTATCCTGTCCAAACGATATTAAGAGCAACACCAATAGCGACTATTGCATCCAGGATAAGCCACCCGGTTAGTTTTACAATACCAATTCCGATTAAAACACCAATTGATGTATAAACATCGGTCATTAAATGTTTGCCATCGGCTTCAAGAGTAATAGAATGGTTTTTTCGCCCGTTTTTAATCAGGATAAGACCAACTGCCAGGTTAATTGCAGATGCGCCAAAGGACACCAGAAGTCCGATTCCGACATTTTCGAGGGGCTGAGGGTTTATCAGTCTTGGGATAGCCGACCAAATAATGCTGAAGGCTGCAAGTACAATCAATCCACCTTCGATGGCGCTGGAAAAATATTCGGCTTTATGATGACCATAGGCATGTTCTTCATCTGCCGGTTTCTCGGCCAGGGTAATCATAAAAAGAGCAACAACGGCTGCTATAAGATTAACGCCCGATTCAAGCGCATCGGAAAATAATCCAACTGAACCGGTAAGAAAATAGGCAAAGAGTTTAAGCGCAATTGTTGCAACAGCTGCTGCAATTGCCAGGTAAATAAACTTTTTCAGTGATTTTGGTTGCATGTTAATAGTAAATGTTGTTTTGTTTCAAACATATATTTTTAGAATATATCCTTTACTATTCTATTGCTTTATCCACGCCAGATTATTAAATGAGAATCCTGCCGCAAATATAAGGAATACTGCAACCAGACCACTGTATAAAGGTATGTTATAAAAAATATTTGATCGCCACAAATCCTCCGATTAAAACCACGGTAAATCCCATTGCCAGCATATTAAAATATTTTTCGATGAATCGTTTGATGCTTGGCCCGAATTTCCAGATCAGGAAAGCCACAAGGAAAAATCTTGCTCCCCGGCTTATTAAGGAAGCAATAAAAAACATGATGATATTAATATCAAATACCCCGGAGGTTATTGTAAAAACCTTGTAAGGAATAGGGGTAAACCCGGCCGTAAATATGATCCAGAAATCCCATTCGACAAACAATGCTTTAATGCTGTTGTACAAACTGACTGAAAAACCCGGAATATTGTTAAAAAAGAAGTTGGCAAAGCCTGTAAATTCGCCACTCGACGTTATCCATGCGAAATGCCCAATGGCATAGCCGACAAATGCTCCGGATACGGAACCTATGGTACAATTTAATGCAAAGCGGAAGGCTTTGGTTGAGCTGCCCAATGCCAGCGCAATCAGCAATACATCGGGTGGTATAGGGAAAAATATCGACTCAACAAAAGCCAGTATAAACAGAGCCAAAGGCCCGTAAGGTGTTTCGGCCCATTTCAGAACCCAATTATACATTTGTTTCAACCAATTCATATGTAAGTTTTAAAAAGTTTTTATTACAACAATTGCTATTGCAACACAAGCAGCTGCAATAATTGCAAAAGGTTTCATGTTAAATTCAAATAGTTTTTTAACCCTGGGACCTAACTTCACTATTAAAAGTGCAAGCAGGTAATACCTCATTCCCTGTCCAATCAGAATGGCTATGCCATAAATTATAATATTGATGCCAAATACCCCTGAAAGAATCGAAAATATATTAAAGGGCACTGGCATGAAGGACACAACAAACAAAATCCAGAATCCCCATTTTTCGAACTGGAGAAATATTGCATTATACACTTCTATGGAAAACCCGGGAACAACAGTAAACATGTATTGCGCAAAACCCGAAAAATCGCCTGCCGCGTCAAGCCAGGAAAAATATCCTGCCGCGTACCCTGCCATTGAGCCGAAAAACACGCCGAAAGTCCCGAATAATGCATACCTGTATGCTTTCGATATATTAAGCAATGTTAATGTTAAGAAGAATATTGGTGTGGGCAAAGGCAAAAAGGATGCATCGGCAAAAGCACAGATAAACAATGCCCATGCACCCCATTTGGTATTTGCCCAATGCATACCCCATAGCTGTATTGATTTTAACCAGTTCCTCATTCTGTAATATTTCCTGTATTCATTTTGGCTAACCATTTAAAATTTTGGCCAGCAAACCTGTAATATAATCCTGTAAGCCTTTCAGGTCCAGCTGAGTAATGAAAGTAAAAATCTTACCCAATAATGGCAACAATGCAATTACCAGGAAAATAGCTAGTATCAAAATCACCACTGCGGCTATTATAACAAGCATTTTCAATTTCCTGTTTTCCTTTATTTTTGTCAAAACCTGCATCCAGTCGAAATGGCTGTTCCTGCGCCGGTATGAATGTCGCGAATCATACGATTCTCCATACTTATTTTGGCTGTAGTGATCGCTGTGTTCACCGTGGTAATTATGTTTCCTGTAGCTGACACGGTGGTTTCGTTTATTTTCGAAAAGATCTTCTAATTCCATTTTATCTGATTATTAAACTGATTTGCATAAAAATAAAATTCGCCATTTTTTATAATGGCTTAAAACACACAATTTATTCACTCCTGGGTTAAATACCCCGGAGCAACTTGTGATACAATAATGAATTTTCGGTTAAATCTTTGGCGGTTGCCAAATGGAAGCAGAGAAATCAGAAACTAAAAAAGGATTTTGTAAAACCGGAATCCGTCCGGCTGACTCTTTTACGATGCTGTATTTATATTTATGTAAAATCTCATCGTGGTTACCCGTATCATTATCTTTTGCAACACTATTTCCGGACTTATGATGTTCGCCCGAAAACTCGATGTTATAGGTATGAAAACCGGAATTTGAATACGTATCTATCCCAAGACAGGTAAGAACTGCCATTAAAAAGAAAATCCTAAAAATCTTTTTCGGGAATATTTTCATGTCATGGCAAAAGTAATACAATCCATTTTAACGAAAAGGACTAGTTTGTTAAATAAATATAATAAGCTGATTCTTAACAAAGGGTTCACCAAAATCAACAGATATTGAGATGCCAATAATTCAAATTTGTTTAATATCCTTTAACAGATATCAACTCGCACTTATCAGTTTAAATTATGCTTATAAAACCCTCAAAAAGCATAACCATTATACGAAAAAGCGCTTGGGGAACTCGAAAGCTAAGCAGCAAAAACACTGGCTAAGATTTTCTATATATGCCCTATTTACGGAAACACGTATGATTCCAATCTCCAATACCTTGGGGTATATCAATGACCACTTCTGAAAAGTTTATAAAAATAGATAAACTGACTTCCTAAAGATTGTTTTGTTTGAAGAGTTTCCACCGCCCTGGAGAAATCCACGTTTTTTTGCTTATCAGGAAAATTTACTGGCAAACTTATTAGATCCGTGTTATACTTTGTACTTGGAGTAAATCTCTTTTCGGATCGGGCAGATACAAAATGTCCTCTCTTCGGCTTCATACCGATAAGAACAGGCATCGTCATTACTGCAAAGTATTCCATGTATTTTGCAATTCACACAAAATACAACTTTTCCCATGCAAACACCCTCATTGGATAAACATGAGAAATCGTGACTACAATCTTTTGTTGCGTCTTTAGCAGCTTTGCTTATTATAAATTTGTCTTCCATGTTTATCGAGTTCTTTTACCCGGAGACGATCCGGACCTTTTTTCACGGCCTCAAAACAAACCATGAATTCGATTCGCAAAACTAATAATAAACAGGATAATTTCTGAAAATCATTTTGGCTTACGGAAATATCCGCCAATCTAACTGTAATTCAAGGTAATCAGAATCAGCCATATTAATTCTGAATAGGTTAAGTCGGGTTAAGAGCCCCTGGAAATATGTAATTTTTTATATGTATTTTTGCCGCTGTGTTTTTATGCATTTAAATACTTAATTATGGCAATTAAATTTTTAGTCTTCGCCCTGTTACTTGTATGTTTAATAGGTGCCTGCCAACCCGGCCAGAATTCACAGGCTATGGCTCAGCTGCCTGCTGGTATGCACAAAGTTGTTGTAACGGAAGTACTTCAAACCAGCAGTTACACTTATTTGCTGGTGCGCGAAAATTCAGAGGAAAACTGGCTGGCACTACCAAAAATGGAGGCAAATGCCGGCGAAACGTATTACTATCGTAACGGTTTTAAAATGACCGATTTTGAAAGCAAAGAATTAGGGAAAAAATTTCCGACAGTATATTTCCTTGAATCAATAAGTACAAAACCAGATTTAGTTGCCAGTGATCCGTCAGCAAACCCTCATGCAGGAATGTTGAATCCTGCCGACAGTTCAGCAGTTGTTGAATATACTGCCCAGGTTATAGTTAAAAAAGAGGAAGTTAACCTGCAACCTGCCGAACAGGGAATTACAATTGCCGAACTGATTGCAAATAAAGAGAAATATGCTGGTAAAACAGTCAGAGTTAAAGGAAAGGTAACCAAGTTCAATACCAAAATAATGAAGCATAACTGGATCCATATCCAGGATGGAACGGAATACGCCGGAAAATTTGATCTCACTGCCACAACTAATGTTGAGGTGGCCGTTGGCGAAACCATAACACTCGAAGGGAAAGTGACGCTGGACAAAGATTTCGGTTACGGCTATTTGTATGAAATCCTGCTCGAAGATTCAAAACTCATAAAGTAAAGGGCTGATTTTTAAAGTGCCGGGCTTTTCATTGCCGGGTTTTATAGATGAGAAAATCCTTCATTGTACAATTTTAATCTTGAAATTCATATGTTAAGAAATCCAATTAAAATTATTTGTGCCATGTGTTTTGTTGCACTCATTAGCTCCTCGTGCAACAATTCGGAACTTAAAGTTAGCAGTGATAAAAATGAAAACACAGAGCCTTTACAACAGAATTCACCATCCATTTCAATGGAAAGTCCCGAATCGTATGAAATGATACTTAAAACCGATTCGCTTAATACGGATATCCGCTTAAAACTGGCAGCAATTTATTACACAAACAAGGATTTTGAAAAAGCTATTTATCATTATAAAATCATTAATACTATCGACAAAGATAATATGGCAACACTTTTTAACCTGGGTAACTTGTATTACGATACGCAGCGCAATGAGGAAGCTATAAAATATTACGAGAGATTTTTAAAGCTGGATAAGAACAACAGCAACGTTCGCTGTGACCTGGCCACATGCTATCTGAACCTGAAAAATACCGACAAGGCGATAAGTCTTCTTCGCGAAAACATTAAAATCAATTTCAATCACCCTCAATCGCATTATAATCTCTCCGTGATTCTGAAGCAAGCAGGTAAAACTGCCGAGGCAGAAGAAGAATTAAAAATTTATAACTCAATGAGCCAGGGGCAGAACAACTAATCATCTTTTACAATACGAACCATCTATTTACTGAACTTTATAAACCCAAACTAATGATAAAACGCATTTTCAGATTTATTTTCTCTTCACCCATGACTATCATTTTGCTGTCCTTACTTGCTTTGGTATTGGCAATTGCTACTTTTATTGAAGAAAAATATGATACACAAACTGCCAAAGAGCTCGTTTACCAGGCCAAATGGTTTGAATTTATTTTTCTTCTTCTGATATTAAATCTGTTAGGTCATATTAAACAATACAATTTGCTGAGCCGGAAAAAATGGGCTGGACTGCTTTTTCACGTTGCCTTTATTGTCATTATAATAGGAGCCGGAGTTACACGCTATTTCGGATTTGAGGGCACAATGCCAATCCGCGAAGGCCAGACATCAAATATCATTTATAGTGCTGATCCTCATCTGCAGGTTTCAATCCAGGATAAAAGCCAAGAATTAAACTTTAATGAACCTTTTATCGTAAGCCAGTTCACTAAAAACTCAAAGCATATTGAGTTTACTTCCGAAACAAACGGTAAAATAGAAGTGGATTACAAGGAATTTATTCCCAACGCCGTTCAGAACATAAAAGCGAATGTTGAGGACGGAAAAGATATGATTGAATTAATTGTTGCCAATGAGGACGGGCAGCAGAATATCTTCATCGAAAACGGGTACAACAAAACTTTCGGTAACCTTTCGATCGGTTTCAATACCAAAACCGGGAAAAACAGCCTGGAAATAATCAATGATAGCGGTGTTATGAAATTTCTGACTTCATCAGAAGTTGTAGTTGGCGATATGTCGATGAAACCCGAAGATACTATTGCGGCAGGAACACTTACTGATTTTCAGAATGAAAAGGTTTATGGAATACAAGGCGCAGTTTTCCACTTAACTGCCATGCACAAAAATGCGAAAATCCAATGGGTAGCAGGTGCGGCAGATACCGAAGGCACAGGTATTTTATTAATGGATGTTACAGTAAACGGCAAAAAACATGAAGCACCGGTTTTGGGTGGTCCCGGATATATAATGAAAATGCAGAATTTTAATTTTGAAGATCTGCAATTGCAGATCGGGTATGGTGAAAAGCCTATTGAATTGCCTTTTTCTATACAATTGAATGATTTCATCCTCGATCGCTATGCCGGCTCCATGAGCCCTTCCTCTTATGCCAGTGAAGTAACTTTAATTGATACCAGGAATAACCTGAAAGAAAATCACCGGATTTTTATGAATAATGTATTGGATTACAATAAATACAGGTTTTTCCAATCCTCATACGATAGGGATGAAAAAGGCACAATACTGTCAGTAAATCATGATTACTACGGCACAAAAATCACATACCTCGGGTACCTGCTTCTGATTATCGGATTTATACTCACCCTCTTTAACAAACATTCCCGTTTTTATATGCTAGCCCGAAAGATTAATGAAATTAAACTCAAGAGAAAAGCCGGAACACTTCTTTCTGTTATTCTGTTTGGAATCACAATGTTTTCCTTTGGCCAGCAGGCCCCGCAAAAACCAGTTTCGCTTGATCATGCCGATAAATTCGGGCATTTATTAAGCCAGACTTACGACGGGCGTTTTGAACCTGTTCATTCGCTTGCCTATGATGTGATGCATAAAATTTCGAGGAAGGATAAATTCGACATTGAAGGAAAAGGCAAAATGAATGCCATCCAGGTTCTGCTCGATATGATCCTGTTTCCTGACTTCTGGAAACAGCAGCGAATGATTTATGTAAGAGAAAAATCAGTTCAGGATATCATCGGGGTAAATACAAAATATGCCACATTTCTTGATTTCTTTGGCAGTAATAACGAATACAAGCTTCAGAAATTTGTTGATGAAGCCTTTCGCAAAAAGCAATCGGAGCAGAATAGCTTCGACAAAGAAATCATAAAAGTGGATGAACGCATGAATATTTTTTCGATGGCACTTAACGGAAGCATGCTAAAAATATTCCCTGATCAAACCGCTGAAAATAACAAATGGATCAGCGTTGACGATCAGGCATCCGTTATACCGCTATCAGGTTCAGTTACTATTATAAATGAAGACCTGCAACTGCGCCAGTTCAATTACCGGAATATAATGATCGCTTACATTGCTGAAGTATCTGCTGGAATTACTTCGGGTGATTACAGTAATGCCGACAAAATACTTGGCTACATAAGTAGTATTCAGCGTAAATCGGCCGGAACCGAATTGTTAGCATCCGATTCAAAAATCAATACAGAGATTCTTTATAATAAACTTCAGATTTTTATTGCACTTCGGAACTTCTACGCACTGCTGAGTGTGGTTTTACTTTTTCTGGCCTTTATTGATAATCTCAAAACCAAAAAGAGCAAGCTGATAACATGGAGTCTCAATATTTCCATCGGTTTGTTGGGCCTGGGTTTTATTTATCATACAATCGGGCTTATACTTCGCTGGTATTTAACCGGACATGCACCATGGAGTAACGGTTACGAGTCGTTGTTGCTGGTTGCCTGGGGTGGTTTACTTGCTGGTTTTAGTTTTTTACGGTATTCGAAAATTACTCTAGCTGCCACTGCCTTGCTGGCCTTTTTCATGCTCATGACTGCAAGCCACAGCAGTTACGATCCACAGTTAACCAATCTTCAGCCGGTACTTAAATCATATTGGCTGATTATTCACGTGGCTACGTTAACTATCAGTTATGGGTTTCTCGGACTGGGCTTATTTCTTGGGCTGATAAATCTGTTTATCAACCTGTTTAAAAATATAAAAAACCAGGGGCGCCTTGATTTAATCATTTCGGAGCTTACCTGTATAAATGAAATGAATCTTACTGTTGGAATCGTACTGGCAACAATCGGTACATTTCTGGGTGGCGTATGGGCAAACGAATCCTGGGGACGATACTGGGGATGGGATGCAAAAGAAACATGGGCTCTAATAATTGTACTGGCTTACACATTAATACTTCATATGCGTTTTATTCCGAAACTGGGAAGCACGTATGCTTTCAATGTAGCTTCGGTATTGGGTTTCGGAAGTGTGATCATGACATTTGTCGGTGTAAACTATTATCTTTCAAAAGGTCTGCATAGTTACGGAGCCGGCGATACACCAGTATTCCCGCTCTGGGCGTGGGGTTTGATACTTTCGCTCATCGCGCTTATTGTGGCATCAGGATTAAAGGAGAAATCACTAAAAAGTAAATCAACTGCTGAAAATACTGAATCTCAATAAATGCATGATTGGGAATAGCAGAATTTAACTCACTGATCCAAAACTGCGCATTCTCATTTAAAAGATTTGTTAGAAGCTGTTGATTTCGGATTTATCTGTCTGTTAACGCAACAATCATCTTTGACTTTTTTAAAACATTGAAAATCATACAGATGAAACCTTGTTTTTACCAGCTATTCCGGTTTAGCACGAAATTTGCACTGCATAGTTACTGCAGATCAAAATACTTTGATTCTGTTACCAAAACCTATCCGTTTTAATGTACCCAGCCATACTCAATCCCCATAAGTTTTTAGTTACTACTTTACTGCTGTGGTTGGGTACAAATTACAATTGTGCTGCTCAGAATACAAATGCTGCCCTTAAACCTGTTGCCGATAATTATCCGCACATTGAATGGGTAAGCAATTGGCCTTCAGGAGAAACAGATCAAAAGAAGAAGAAGTTTAAGGGTCAGTTTAATTCCATTTTATTTGGTATTAACCCACCTGAACTTAGTAATCCGGTCTCAGTTCTGGCATATTCAACTGATGACTTCTGGGTACTTGACCAGGGAAATAAAACAATATTTCAGATTGTAAAAGGGGTGGGTGAAATCCCCCACTCTGTCCAGAAAACTGATTTTGATTTTTCATCACTTGTTGGAATCTGTTCCGGACCCAATTCAAGTATTTTATTTACTGATTCCCATGCTCAGAAAATTTACACTCTTAGCTCTGAAAAAAAGAAACTCAGAGTCCTAAACGACACGCTGGCATTAGAGCAACCAACCGGAATAGCTTATTTGGCAGCAAAGAAAGAAATCTGGGTTGTTGAAACCAAAGCACATTGCATTGCAGTGCTGAATGAAGAAGGCCAACTGATTAAAAGAATTGGCTGCAGAGGAAATGCTCCGGGCGAATTTAACTACCCGACGCATATCTGGATTGATCCTAAAGGAAATGCTTATATCACTGATGCCATGAACTTCAGGTTACAGGTTCTGGATCAGGAAGGGGAAGTAATCTCTGTTTTCGGAGAAGCCGGCGATGCAAGCGGTTACCTGGCCAGGCCAAAAGGTATTGCAACGGATTCATTCGGGAATATTTACAGTGTAGATGCTCTTTTTCATGTGGTGCAGGTATTTGATGCAAAAGGAAACTACCTGTACAAATTTGGCAGCCAGGGCCATGGTAACAGTGAGTTTTGGATGCCTGCCGGTATATTTATAGATGCCAGCGATTTGATTTATGTGGCTGATACGTACAACTCAAGGATACAGGTTTTTAAACTTATTTATACTGATAGCAAATGAGAAAGCTTTTAACTCCTACTCTGACACTTTTGCTATGGTTTCCAACCATTGTATTTGCACAATCTATTGTTACTACCAAACACAACCTGTCAGTTAGCGGCACGGGAACAGTTAAAGCTACAAGTGAAACTGAAATATGCCTCTTTTGCCATACGCCACATAACAGCAGACCTGTTGCTCCGCTATGGAACAGGAATGATCCGGGATTAACCTATACACTTTATACCAGTTCGATGCTGAACGCCTTACCGGGTCAGCCCGATGGAACCACAATTCTATGCCTCTCGTGCCACGATGGAACGGTTGCTTTAGGCAGTGTGCTTAGCCGGCCAACAACAATCAACATGTCAACAGGTACGTTTATGCCTGCCGGTGTTAGTAATCTCACAAAAAATCTTAGGAACGATCACCCTGTTTCATTTCTGTATAATGCAGCCCTTGCTGCTGCTGACGGGCAATTAAAGGACCCTTCAGCCATACCTCCCCCGGTATCGCTGAAAAGTGGCAAAGTACAATGTACTTCCTGTCATGATCCCCACAAGAACATTTATTCCGATTTCCTTGTGGTAACCTCACAAAATTCAAATTTATGCAACAGCTGTCACCAACGAACCTATTGGACAGCAAGCAGCCATAATACCTCAACCAAAACCTGGAATGGTACAGGCCCGGATCCCTGGCCTTATACCCAGCCTACCATGACTACAGTTGCTCAAAATGCCTGCGAAAGTTGCCATAATCCACATAACGGCGGCTCAAATATTATGCTTTTAAAGTACCAGGCTGAAGAGAGCAACTGCCTGGATTGCCATTCAGGAAGTGTGGCGGCAAAAAACATTGCAACCCAGTTTGCCAAAACCTACAAGCATAATATTACAGGCTATACTAACATTCACCTTGCCAATGAACCGGCACAGGTTACCAGTATGCATGTTGAATGTGTTGATTGTCACAATCCGCATGCGGCTAAAAACCAGGCTGCAACGGCTCCTGCTATAAATGGATTTCTGGCTGGAGTGAAAGGGATTAACCAAAATGGAGTGGCAATAAATCCGGCTATTAATTCGTTCGAGATTTGTTATCGTTGCCATGCCGGTAGTGCCGGGGCTCCTGCTTCCACCATTCCAAGGGTAATTGTTCAAAACAATACACGCCTTGAATTTGCTCCAGGTAATCCATCCTATCATTCCGTTGCGGCGGCTGGAGTAAATCCCAATGTTCCCAGCCTCATTTCGCCATGGACAACATCAAGCAGAATGTACTGTACCCACTGTCATGCCAGCGATGGGGTAGGGTCACCCGCCGGTCCCCACGGATCAATTTATCCCCGAATCCTTAAACTTCAATATTTAACCGCTGATAACACAACTGAATCGGCGGCGGCATATGCATTATGCTATAGTTGCCACAGCCGCACTTCTATACTTGGGGATATTTCCTTTAAAGAACACAGTAAGCACATTGTAGGCGAAAGGACCCCTTGTATAACTTGCCATGATGCCCATGGTATCAGCAGCACCCAGGGAAATAGTACGAACAATAGCAATCTTATTAATTTCTGGACTACAATTGTTGCCAATAGCTCAGGAGGCATAAGGCGGTTTGACGATCAGGGTTTGCACCAGGGGCGCTGTTACCTTACATGCCATGGCGAAAACCATAACCCGCTCAGTTATTAGTAAGAGAATAAATGTAAATTGATATGAAAATAATCAGTTTCCGTGTTAAGATTATTGGGACAATTATTCTTGTTGTATCTCTTTTCTCCATTGGGTCATTTGCTCTTTTTAATCTTTTTTTAAGTGCTAAATTGGTGAATCATACCGAAGAAACATACAACCAGATCAATCTGTTAAGGGATCAGTATTATTTTACTATCAGTCAGCATAAAGGAAAAACTATAAAATCAATTCTGGAAAATATTGAGAAAAATAAAGAAGTGCTGCGTGCTTATCTTGTTAATTCCAAATCTCAGGTTATATATCCGAATAACTATTCTCTGCTCAACAAGGACACAACTAAGTTTGCAGGATTGTATAAGCAGGACAAAGACATTTCAATAGTCAACTATCAGAATGCATCCACGCCCTATTACCGTATTTTTATTCGGTTACAGAATACACCTACATGTCATTCATGCCACAATCCCGCCACGCAAAAAAACCTTGGGATGATTGTGATGGACATCTCGAATAACGAAACCCAGCAGATAGTAACCCTTACCAGGAAATTCAGCATTTATTACACACTTTTCATTTTAATTACCATATTCACTCTTGTAGCATTCCTTCACTACAAGTATATCAGAAAATCATTGAATCAATTCCGTTCAGCAATAAAACTAATCAACGAAGGCCACCTCGAAAACCGGCTGGCTATTCCGGAGGTGAGGGAATTTGGGACACTAGGTAAAGATTTCAATAAAATGGTCGATACGTTTGAAAATGCACAGGCGCAACTTCAAACCTATCATCAGAAAGAATTACAAAACTCGCAGAAACTTGCTACCATAGGTGAGATGTCGGCCAGGATAGCTCACGAAATAAGGAATCCGATAACAGGGATTGCCAGGGCAATGGAAATAATTGTTTCTGATATGAAAGAATCGGATCACAAACCCATACTTGAAGAAATTCAGCGTCAGGCTAACCGTGTAAACCAGGCCATTTCCAATATGTTGCAGTTTTCACGATCAAAAGATCTTTCGTCAGAGCACGGCGATATTAATGAAGTAATTAAATCATTGGTCTTTTTCCTGCGAAACCAGGCACATGACAAGGCTATTACTTTTGAACTCGATCTGCCTGAAAACATCCCTCAGTTTTCTTTCGATCACGAACTTATTGAAAATGTGTTACTTAATTTAAGTTTTAATGCCATATCTGCAATACAGGGAACAGGTATTATAACCTATAAAACATGGTACCATTCCGTTAAAAAATCAGTAATACTTTCAATAAAGGATAATGGAAACGGAGTTCCTCCTGGAAAAGCCGAAGAAATATTTAAACCATTTTTTACTACAAGTACCAAAGGAACCGGACTTGGCCTTGCCATATCCAAGGACATAGTGGAAAAGCACAATGGACGACTTTGGTTTCATAACAATATGGATTCAGGTTGTACATTTTTCATTTCATTACCCATATAAATCGAGTATCTTCGATCACAATTTAAATACTACGTTGAATGAAACAGTTAAAAATCCTTATTATTGAGGATGAGAAATTGATCCGCTGGTCGCTCGAGAAACACCTTACATCCAAAGGATATGTTGTTTTTTCAGCTGAATCGGGGGAAGAAGGAATAAAACTTTTCGAATTAAACCGTCCTGAAATCGTTTTTGTTGATAACAAACTACCCGGATTACAGGGACTTGAAGTTATATTGAAATTAAAATCACTTGACGACGAATCCATTATCGTTTTCATGACTGCCTACGGTTCAATTGAAACTGCTGTAAATGCCATGAAAGCCGGCGCTACCGAATACATCAACAAACCTTTTGCGTTTGAGGAAATTGAAGTAATTCTGGATAACATTAAAAATAAAATAAGCATAATTAAAGAAATCCAGCTACTTAGAAGGCAGCAAAAAGATATCATAACCTTTGATCATATTATTGGCGAATCGCCTCTTTTCAAGCAGATTATTCAGCTTTCGAAGAAAATAGCAAAGACAAAATCAACCACTATACTTTTACTTGGCGAAAGCGGTACCGGCAAAGATATGTTTGCTCATGCAATTCATAACGAAAGTACCCGTAACGAAAAACCTTTTGTAACTATTAATTGCTCTTCCCTTCCTGAAACACTTCTGGAAAGCGAGCTCTTTGGTCATGAAAAAGGTGCTTTTACAGATGCAAAACATCTGAAAAAAGGGCTTTTTGAAATTGCAGAAGGAGGCACTGTTTTCCTTGATGAAATCGGTGAAATTAACCAGGCAACTCAAATCAAATTACTTGGGGTGCTCGAAAACAGGGTAGTCCGTCGCCTGGGAGGAACAGTGAATATCCCTGTGGATATCAGAATTGTTGCAGCTACCAACAGGGATTTGAAGAAAGCGGTTGATGAAAAATCATTCAGGGAAGATCTGTACTACCGGCTCAAAGTATTCCAAATCACACTTCCTTCGTTACGCGAACGAATTCAGGATATCCCTATCCTTACTGAATATTTCATCAAGTATTATAATCAACAGTTTCAAAAAAATATCACAAAGCTTAATGATTCGGTTGTGCGCTTATTAATGCAATATAGCTGGCCGGGAAATGTAAGGGAATTAAGGAATGTAATTGAACGTGCTGTAATTCTCGAAACTATGAATACGCTTCATGCGGATAGCCTGCCTGGTGAAATCGTTTCTACGCACGAAATCACCAAATCGCCTGCCCCGGCCTCAGATATTAAGCCTATTGAAATCGAAAAAAACCTGCTCCCATTTGAGATAAATATTCCAGCATCAGGCTTTTCACTATACGATATTGAAAAGCAAATTATAAAACAGGCTCTGCAAAAAACTGACAATAACCAGACCCAGACTTCAAAACTACTAGGGATTTCGCGAGATACGCTCAGGTATAAAGTCAAGAAATACAGGCTGTAACGAACAGTGGGTTATTTCACCCACCCGCATTGGGTTATTTCGCCCAACTTAACATTCTTTTCAATGCTGCAGGTCATTTCTAGTCTGCAATATGAATTTAATTCTTTAAATTCTGTAAATCAGCAATTTAAGAGCTATACATAACGGAATGGCAAGCTAAACCAGAGTAACTTGTCATTGAAGGCAGCAATAAATTTTATTTGCAAGAATCGCAATTCCCATTTAAACTATTGTTTGTTAGCTATTTACGCTAGAGTGGCATATAAATAAATCACTATTGCCTTAAATCTAATTTCCTTGTTATTTCGCAAGGTATCAATTGTTTTTTCGAGAATAAATTGCATATATACCTGTATGCGAACATCTTATATATATTGGCATGTATATTGTTATATATGTATTCAGATTTTTACTAACCCAAACAAAATAACAAATGAAAAAACTTAACCTATTTTTCGCTTTAGCTACCCTGTTGCTGGTTTCACAACTCGGCTATGCGCAAATCACCGGTTCTGCGCATGATTTCTCGACCCAAAGCTGGAACACCACTACTGAAATTTGCATTGTTTGTCACACTCCACACAATGCAAACACAACTGTTCTGAATGCGCCTTTATGGAATCATGCTCTTTCGACTGTGGCAACCTATACCATGTATTCATCGGCTACAATGAATTCAGTGGCAGGCCAGCCAGATGGAAGCTCAAAATTATGCCTGAGTTGTCATGATGGTACTGTTGCACTCGAAAATTTTGGTGGAGTAACATCAGGAACTAATGTAATGATCGGAGGAGCTTTGATGGGAACAGATTTAAGCAATGATCACCCGATTTCAATTACCTACGATGCTGCACTAGCTGCTGCTGACGGTGGATTGTATAATCCTACTAACACACAATCCGGTTTGGGCGGTACTATAAGTGCTACTATGCTCATTGGTGATAAAATGCAATGCTCGTCGTGTCATGATGTTCATAACAGTGCCGGAACAGTAGGCGGTCTGTTACTTAAAGCGAATACAGCAAGTGCTTTATGTTTAACCTGCCACGATAAATAAAGAGATTTGAAGTTCGCGGTTTAGCGAATGTTAGTCAGAGAGGGCGGAAGATTTTCGCCCTTTTTTTCTGCTAAACAGAGGTAGAATTATAACAACACCAAAAGTTTAATTGACTTTTTTGTCAGAATAACATCCTTAAAATGGCCTTCAAAACACTGCTAATACTATTTTTTGCATCACTGTTACTATCATGCAGCCGATCCATTACCTCAGGCTCAGGACCCGACAACCTGGTTATTTACCCGGCACCTCCCGATACAGCCCGTATTCAATTTTTAACACACATAAGCAGCTCTCAGGATGTAACCGGGAACCGGAATTCCTTTTCAAAATTTATTTTTGGCGAACCCGAAAATATAGTGATTAACAAACCCTATGGAATTGCTGTTTCCAAAGGCAAAATTCTGATTTGTGACACTTTCATCCATGGTCTTGTGATCATTGATATGGAGAAAAATACATTTGAACAATTTATCCCCACAGGTAAAGGTGAACTTAAAGTCCCGATCAATTGCTTTGTCGATAAGAAAGGATTCAGATATATTGCTGATTCTGAGAGGAAACAGGTGGTTGTATTTGATGAAAACGGAAATTATATAAATAGTTTTGGCGAGGCTGAAACCTTTAAACCTACAGATGTATTTGTTGAAAATGACAAGATTTATGTTGCTAACCTGGCAGGGCACCAGGTGAATGTTTACAGCAATGATTCGAGCTATACGCTGCTGAACACTTTCCCTGAGGTAAATAAAAATAATCCGGAGAGCTTGTTTTCGCCTACGAACCTGTTTGTTACTGAAAACAAAGTGTATGTTACTGATTTTGGTGATTTTAAAATAAAAACCTATACACCTGAAGGCGAATTCATCAGTTCAGTAGGCTCCTACGGGCAGGGGATCGGGCAATTTATTCGCCCGAAAGGGATTGCTGTTGACCGTGAGTCAAATTTATATGTTGTTGATGCTGGTTTTGAAAACACGCAGATTTTCAGCAAGTACGGAGATTTACTCATGTATTTTGGGGGCAACTATAAAGGCCCCGGCGATATGTGGCTTCCGGCAAAAGTCACCCTTGATTATGATAACCTCAGCTACCTTGAAAAATATGTTGATCCGGACTACAAACTCAAATACCTGGTTTTGGTTACAAATCAGTTTGGTCCGGATAAAATAACCATTTATGGCGCTATCGAACCTCGTAAAGCAGGTGAGAAAGGAAAGCAGAAACCAGGCAGAAGTAACAAAAAGAGCAAAGGGGACAGGAAAGAACCGATGTTTTAACTCAAGCTGCAAAAGTAGATTTAACTGTGTATAAAATTATGTTCAGCAAATCCGCAAAAAGGATGCTTAAAAACTCCAGTTGGCAAGTAACAATCTTGCTGCTGGCGGTCTTTATTGTATACCTATCCGGATGCTCAACCTCAAATAATTTTAAAACTCTTTCCTTCTTCTTTGATGGAGTTCCTGATCCTTCAAAAACGGCTTCAACGCAGGTAATCGATTCACTTAGTAGCTTGGATACATTAGCATTAGCACTAAATCCGGTCAATAAAGGTCCTCAAATGCAACTTCATTCGCCATACCAGGATAAGCAATGCAATTCCTGCCACGATCAGAGCAAGATGGGTAAACTAATCAAAAACCTGCCTGAATTATGCTACCAGTGTCACGAAGATTTCAGCACCCGTTTTAAAGTATTGCATGGCCCTGTTGCCGGAGGGCAGTGCAGTGTTTGCCACAGTCCACACATGTCTCTGAATGCTGATCTTTTAGTTCGGACAGGCCAGTCGCAATGTTTGCATTGTCACGAAAGCGGAGAAATTTTCAAAACCGCTGTTCATCAGGATAATAAAGAAACCAACTGTACTGAATGTCATAATCCTCACGGAGGAGAAGACAGAAATATTTTACGTTAATACGATGAGTATAAAAGCAAAATACCTGATAATTATACTGGCTCTGCTGGTAATAACAGGTGATGCTTTGTCGCAAAGTACCAGCGATTCGAAATATTTCTGGAAACTACACTCTGTTACCGGCGAATTCCTTTTCAGTGGATTTTACAGGGAACAGGAACGAACCGGCCTTGATATAAATGAATATCAGAAAAGCTCCTACCTAACGGGAGGCGTGATTGTAAAAACAAACAGCTCGATTCTGCACAAAAATTTCTTAACACTTGATATTGATGCCGGATATATGCCTGCCACCAGCAGGGATAATTTTCTTGTTATACCCGATCAGGCAGAAGTAAGTACGATAAAAAAAATTGGTGGTATCAGTGCAACGTTTTTTCAACAAAAGAACATTACACTAAACGTATTCGGGAACTATGAAGAACGCTATTTTGCCCGCGAAAACCTGACTGATGTTAAATCAATTGACCGCAACTGGGGGAGCATTTTAAACTACAACAACAAATACCTGCCTGTAACACTGGATTTTCATAGTAAAAAATGGAATGAAGAAGAATTACAGACAGGACGGAATTATACATTGGACCAAAACCTGTTCAGTGCCCGATTGAGTAAATCATTTACAAAACGCGACAAAAATGATTTACGTTATTCGCACGATGATAATGTAAACGTAAACCAGAATCTGTTCCGAGTTGCTAATACGATTGACAATATCGACTTTATAAGCCGAATAGACCTAGATGACAAACAGAAATACAGTCTCAATACTACAATAACAAATTTAAACCAACGCGGATATACAAATATAAAGCGATTTCAGGCCAGTGAAGGCATTCATGCTCAACTGCCGGCGAACTTATCGCTCTTCGGCAACTACAATTTCTTTAAAACCCATTTTGAATCCAGCGACCTGCTTCAACACAATATAAACAGCAGCCTGCAACACAAACTTTATCAAAGCCTTCAATCACGAATTAATTTTGAATATAATTTTATCAGGCACACCGTTTACCAGGAGTATAACACCAAGACCGGCTTTGATCTGAATTATTCAAAAAAAATACCGCATGGCCGGTTATTGATATCTTACAAATTTGATAAATACCGCCAGAATTATACGGCCGATCCTTCGGATCTTAAAATCACTAACGAGCAATACACATTGTCAGACTCTAAAATTGTATTGCTACGACTACCTGATATTGAAACTGAATCAGTAATTGTAAAAGACGGTACAGGAACACTTATTTATCAGATCGGGCTCGATTATATTCTTATCGAGAGAAATAAGTATATTGAAATCCGACGAATTCCGGGAGGATTAATTGCAGACAATTCGGTTATACTTATTGATTATACCGCTACTCAGCCCGGCTCGTACAAGTATGATGCCAACACACATGTATTCAATACAAGTGTTTACCTCCTTGATAATTTGCTTTCCTTTTATTACAGATTTTCCACGCAGGACTACTCAAACCTTGTAAATACTGAATTTGTCACCCTGAACTATTTTACACAGAACCTGGCCGGATTCCGCCTCGATTATAATTTTTTAAACGCAGGTGCCGAATACGAGGATTACAGGAGTTCAATTCTGCCTTATCACATGTGGCGGTATTATGTCACTTTACAGAAAAATGTCGGGAAGAAGTTAATGCTTATGCTTAACGGCAATATGCAGGATTATGTGATGCTCGATAAACCTGAGCCGGAATATCAAAAATATCTGGATGTGACCGGAAAGGCTATCTATACCATTTACGGGAATACGAACATCAACCTCGATTTAATGTACCGGAAGCAGACCGGACGCGGCATTGACCTGGATCTGATGACTGCGAAGACTGAAGTTACAACAATGAGAAATCGCCTATATTTTACTGTAGGATTGGAGGTTTACAAGCGGAATTATGTTGGCGAGATAATTAATTTCAAAGGAACATACTTTAAAGTTGTCAGAAAGTTTTAATCATGGAAAAATCGTTGCTCTATTTTGGTTTGCTCCCCTTCATTTCATTACTTGGATTTTTCAATCAAAGTACATTTGAAGAAGGAAGGAACTCTGAATCCGGACTGGCTTATACTAAGGCTCTTGCAGAAGAACAGAAATGCACTGATTGCCACAGCGACTTGCTTGAGAGCACATTACAACACGGACCGGCAGCCGAATCGTGTGAGAATTGCCATACAGTTAATTTGAAAGATCATACTGAAAACGGTGCAAGAGGACTGAACCTGGTGAAAAATATGCCTGATTTGTGTTACAAATGTCATACCGAAGTAAAAACAGACCTTGATGCTTCACCAAATGTGCATGAGGCAATGAACCTCGAAAACAGTTGCACCGCATGCCATTCCCCACATTCGTCCGATGAGAAAAAACTTTTGGTGTCGCAGCAGAAAAAGCTATGCCTGAGCTGTCACAATAAAGATGCTACTTCGAAAGGTGAAAAAACAATAAATATAAAAAGCCTCCTTGCCACTGCTAAAGTTATACATCCGCCGGTAGAAAACGGATGTGTTGTGTGCCATCAGCCTCACGCTTCTCCAAATAATTATTTGCTTATCAGTTCATTCCCAAAAGGCAACTACGCTCCTGCTGTAAGAGACACGTTTGGTTTGTGTTGGGAATGTCACGACAGCGATCTGCTGGAACTGGCTAAAACCGATGCCGCTACCGAATTCAGGGATGGTGACCGTAATCTTCATTTTATTCATATGAACGGGAAAAAGTCGAGAAGTTGTGTGATTTGTCATAATGTGCATGCATCTGCCAATGAGCACCTGATTGAAGACAAGGTAAAATTCGGTGACTGGGAATTGCCCATACGGTTTATACCGGTCGAAAATGGAGGATCCTGTTTCCCGGGTTGCCATTCCGAAAAAAAATATACGAGATAATTACTTGCCTGAAGACTGAACTTATATTAACGGTTAATGTTTTTAAGTAATTCAATACCATAGTTTTAGAATTGCAGTATGTGTAACTATCCTGATAAGGATATTGATCTGTTAAAATTGCTTTCCAGGAGTTCAATTATTTTGCTCCTGGTTTTTGCATTTCATAGTGGTTATACACAAAAACCTTCCGGCGTACAGTCAAACAAAGAATATTCAGATGCAATTTCACATGCTGACAAACTGTTGCTTGAAGAAGATTATCTGCAGGCTTTAAATGAATATGAAAGAGCCTGGAATCTTTACCAGCGGCAAAAGTATCCCGAAAAAAAAATTGAGCAGATCGCTAAAACACTTGCCAATCCGGCATTAAGCAAGACACTTTTCGAAAAAACAATCCATCAGGGCGACAGCTGTTTTCTGGCTAAAGATTATAAAAATGCCAATATTAACTATTATAATGCTTTACGGATTGATCCGGCGGCCCAATATCCAAAGGAGAGGCTAGGTGAGATTTCAAAGCTTTATGCTGATCCTGAAAATGAAACCCGTTACAGGATTATTCTTATTCATGCGGGAAAGGCTTTAAATCGTGCCCAATATGATAAGGCTATCAATTTTTACCAACAGGCACTTTTAATGAAACCAGCGGAACAATGGTTAAATCAAGAAATCACTGAAACCATAAGCCTTAAGGAGAAAAATGCAGCCGGTATGGATCCGTATACCCGCCTCATAGCGGAAGCTGACAATTTCATGGACCAAACAAAATGGACTGAAGCAAGAACCGCTTTTGTAAAAGCATCTGCCTTACGGCCTAAAGAGAACTATCCGGCCGCAAGAATTGTATTAATTGATCATTTGCTCCATTTCAATACTACAGGACAACGAACTTACTCCACACTGATTAGTGACGCTGATGCATTTTACAGGTTGCAGGATTATAATAATGCAGGGATCCATTACCAGGTAGCTCTTAATATGAAGCCGGATGAGCAGTATCCTAAAAGTATGCTTAAAAAAATTGAGCACAATAAGCGTCAGGCTAATGCTTCCTCCGAGGACTATGCTGCATCTGTTGCCAATGCGGATATCCTGAGTTCAGCCGGAGATCAGGAAGCGGCCCTGATTGCTTTTAAACGGTGTGATGCATTTGTCCCTGGTGACAGCTATGTAAAATCAAGGATCACTGAACTGACAAAACAGGCGAAACCAAATACAAGTAACCGGGAGGCATACCTGATTGCCATTACGAAAGGAGACAAATCGCTGGCAGCATCCAATTACACTAAAGCCTTATCAGAATACCGGTACGCTTCCTGGCTTATGCCTGAAGAAACATATCCCAAAACAAAAATTGAAGAAATTCAGCTTATCACACAAAAGGGCAAGCAGGAAAAAGAAAACACACAATCAGTTTCAAACAACGAAATTGTTGTCAAAAAGGATAATCCGGCTTCAATAAAAGATTCTATCGCAGTAAAACCAGGCACAGACTCTGAAATCGTAACCATTCAAAAAGCAGTTGAATACAGCAGTATTACAGATAAAAAAGCAGTTGATAAGGAAAAAACGGATCTTGCACTCTCTCCGCAATTACCTTCAAAAATCGCAAATCATGATGTAAAACCGCAAATCGATAAATCGGTAAACGTTGCGAAACCTGTCGAATTAAGTTCACAGAATGAGCCTGTTCCCCTAAGCACAACGGGTGAACTTACTGAAACTGATGTTC
>CAZOXJ010000025.1:0-1836 GCA_964583325.1 uncultured Lentimicrobiaceae bacterium | reverse complement strand
AGAAGCAAAGTCTGAGCCTTCGCACTCTGGCCAGGTGAAACAAAAAAATACACCAGTTCAAAAAACTGAAGTTAGCAAGTCTCCGGCTGGCAAACCAACCGTGAATCAGCACAATACAGACCTTGAAAAATACAATCAGGCTATTGAATTTGCCGACAAAGCCCGCGACGAAAAGAATTACACATTTGCAGTAAATGGATACAAAGCGGCACTTAAACTAAAGCCATCTGAAAAATATCCGCAGGAACAAATCAACACAATAAATCAGATTCAAAGTCAGTCAAATACCTCACAGGATAATTATAAATCACTGCTGTCATCAGCTGACAAAGCCTTCTCCGAAAAGGATTACACGAAAGCATTGACAACCTATCAGAAAGCATCGGAATTAAATCCTGCACAAAAATACCCAAAGGAAAAAATTGCATCAATTAACAACATTCTTGGGCAGCAGAAAGCATTAAATGAAAACTATAACAAAGCTATTGCTTCCGCAGATCGTGCCTTTGATGAAAAGAAATACAAGGATGCAATTACTTCCTATACTTCAGCGTTGAAATTAAGGCCATCTGAAGCCTATCCGAAAGAGAAAGTCGCTCAACTGAATGCATTGCTCGGGCAAACTAGCGAACAGCAGGAAAACTATCAGAAAGCCATTGCAGAAGCCGATAAGAATTATACTGAAAAGAACTATGAAGAGTCTTTGACCGGCTACCAGGCAGCTGCACAAATAAAGCCCGGGGAGATTTATCCAAAACAAAGAATTGCTGCTATCAATGTAAGATTAGGTCAGCAAAAAGCCCTGCAGGAGAAGTATAACAATGCTATTTTACTTGCCGATCAGGCATATAACAATAATGATTTTATAACAGCTTTAAGTGACTATAAAACGGCATTAGCCTTATCACCATCTCAAAGTTACCCAAAAGATCAGATCGAATCTATAAATGCATTTTTAGCACGGCAGAAAGCTGCAAATGCAGATTATGCAAAAGCCATCATGGCGGCCGAAAAAGCGCTTGCAGCCAAAGATTACCTGCTGGCGGTCTCCGGCTTTCAGACAGCCCTCGAGTATAAACCGGAAGAAAGCTATCCCCGTGAAAAAATTACAACTATCAATGGAATTTTAGCCCTGGATAAAGAAAAACTCAACAGGCAATATGCTGGCTACATAAGTCAGGCTGATGCATTTTATACAAATCAGGATTTGCCCTTAGCGCAGGAGACTTATAAAATGGCATCACTGCTCAAACCAGGTGAAGAATACCCGAAAATAAGGTATGATGAAATCGCCGGCATACTCATTGCCAAAGCAAAAGCGTTAAAGGAAGCTTATGAAATTGCTATTAACGATGCTGATAAGGCTTACAAATCGCAATATATGGACCAGGCGGTCTTGCTATATTCAAAAGCACTTGAAATCAAACATGGCGCAGTATATCCCGGTCAGATGATCGCACGGATCAGGAAATATTTGATTGATAACTCCGTGGTTGAAGTTAATAATGAAAGTTTTATACTGAAGAAGGACATTGAAAAGCAATTTCGTTTCAAGCCTGTAGATGTTAATTTACGAAAAAACAATTACCTTATCATAAGAGCCCGCATTATAGGGAAATCGAATCCTAAATTATTTATAAACTATGGCAGCGAAAACTCCGGAAAAAACGGGGGTGTTGTTCTGAAAAACATCAATTCTGAATTGCTCACCGATTTCATAATCAATATCAGTACTCAGGATAAGTGGTTTCGTGAAGATAATAACCGGTTGAGTTTATATTCCGAAAACGGAGATCTGGAAATATCTTCTATTCGGATTGCGCAGGCAAAATAATA
>CAZOXJ010000024.1:0-29250 GCA_964583325.1 uncultured Lentimicrobiaceae bacterium | reverse complement strand
CAGGATAACAGCGACTTGGCGACCTATCCCGGCAAGTGGAACTATACCAATAATAACTTGTCGGGTGAGTGGTTTGGGGAGCGCCATTACAAAATGAATGCTACTGAATTGGAGAAATACCACGCCACTACTGAAAAATTGGTCAATTACCTGCATCAGCAACCCATAGCTCAAAAACCGCTTGGTGTGAACCTGAATGTACAGTCCAGGGCTTTTTACAACCATTATGATCATGCCAATGCATCAAGCGAAAGAGTGAAAGCCGAAATCTATATCCCTTTTTGCAACCTTATCCATAGCAATGGAAAGATTGATAATGCCTGTACGGAAGTTTCCTATATTAAAATGAGAACCAATGATGAATCTGCGGTTTACGAAACAGCTGTGAATTATGATAAGTTGGATGACAAGAAAGCTCTTAACCAATATAAGGAAATTTTTATTCTTCCCCAAAAGTTAGCAGATATTGGTGGTGGCGTTTTTCTCTATAACTGGTATTACGAGAACCGGATTGTTGTTGCCCGAAATGATCGCCCCCTCTGGATGCCTGTTACAAACAAAGAATACATCAGCAGGATGATGGAGTATTATAATGCATCGCTAAAGGAAGGTTTAATTACTCAAATGGCGATAGATTACTTAAAAAGTGAAATAGCTGCTATTCCTCCCGAGATGATGATGATGCCTGCTTACATCAATGGGAATTCAGAAAGACCCCTTACCGGAATATGCACCGTAGAAGAGGATTCCACATCAGCCCTTTACAAAATTAATCCGGACTATTTTGATCCGGCACTTCCGCGAACAAGCTTACAGTTACTCACCATTACCATTGAAGGTCATGCGGATTATCCCGAATGGGGAGAAATTAGTGCACACAGGGTTTGGGAATTCATTCAGGGGATGAAAGGCAGTGATTTAATAAAATTGCTGGATGTAGAGTAATTGTTAGTCAGTTCCGAAGCGAAGCCAACAAAATTTTTATGGCATCGCCATTTATTGTAGGTATATAATAGTATTCAGTGCCAGGCCCGGATTTTTTTTTAAACAAGGGAAGAACATTTTTAGCCAGACTTCACTATATTTACATCACTAAGATGTATTATACTGATATAACAAGTCCTGCTGCAAAACCCCTTAAAACAGGGATGTGATACGAAATGACCTGATGTAAATTTGTACTAAAACAAATATATCAATTCAATTTCTAACTCATTAATCTTTAGGATCATGAAAGCTCTTGTGGTAACAATCCTGGCCTTTCTTTTTTTAGGTTCATGGCTGAATGCTTCGGCCCAGATAATTAATGTGCCGAAACGCGTTGAAAATAAAGTTGTTAATAGGGTTAACAACAAAATTGACCGTGGGATAGATAAAGGTTTGGATGCGGTTGAGAAGGATATAAATGAAACAGCAAAAGACGATAACACCTCTACCCAGGAAAAAAAAGGCAAAGTCCCCGAAAATCAGGCAGGAAAAACTGAAGGAGGTAGCGAAAAACAAGCCCAACAAAATTTACAGGCCTATTCCAATTACGATTTTGTGCCCGGCGATAAAGTATTATTGTACGAAGATTTCAGCCAGGATGCTGTAGGCGATTTTCCTGCACTCTGGACAACCAATAAATCAGGGGAAATCAATACATTAAATGTTGCACCGGGTAACTGGTTAAACCTGAATGCAACTGAAGGGAATTGGTGGTTTCTGAAACCGATTGAATTTCCGAAAAATTTTATTCTTGAATTCGATATTGTGCCCAAAAAAGGAGCCCCACGATATGCAGTTGGCGTGGCTATTTATGGTGAAAATGGCTTTAAAGAAATGAGCGATCCGTTTACCTGTAAAACCGGATTGATTATAAGTGTGGCAAAAACTGGCTGGGAATCACAAGGCATAAAAGCCGGGAGCCCTAAAATAACCGGGAACTCACAATTAAAACCTGTTGTAGAAGAGAAGGTTAATCACGTAATAATTTGGGTTCAGAACCGGCGGGTTCGTATTTACCATCAGGGTGAAAAGGTATTGGATATGCCTACTAACCTGTATGAGGACAGTAAATTTACCCGGCTGGCATTTCAACTCTACAGGGGAGCTTCCTGCAGTTCGTATATCACCAATGTTAAAATTACTACAGCTTCGCCCGATACCCGTAATAAACTCCTTACCGAAGGCAAGTTGGTTACTTATGGTATCTATTTCGATGTAAATAAGGATATTGTAAAACCCGAATCGTACGGAACCCTTAAAGACATTGCTAAAATCCTGAATGAAGTACCTGATGTAAAAGTAAAAATAGTCGGACATACTGATGCTGATGGGGCCGACGCTGCCAACCTCGACCTCTCGAAACGCCGGGCCGCTTCGGTAAAAGCCGAACTGGGCAAAACATTCGGCGTTAATGCTGACCGCCTTGTAACTGACGGCATGGGCGAAAGCCAGCCGGTTGCACCTAATGATACACCTTCCAATAAAGCGATGAACAGGAGGGTGGAGTTTATCAAAATGTAAATATCTGAATTCATATTGACTTAAAACCTTTCAGGATGAAACGGTTTATATTAATTCTGTTTGTTTGGGCTATGTTGATCAATTGCCAGGGTCAAATAAGTGCCCTCACTTATTTTCAGGGACTGCCCGGTCCATTGCTTGATCCATGCAATAGTGACACATTGGCAACCAGGCTTTATCAGGAGCAACTAAGACAAGTAAATAAAAAACTTGGACCGGATATAAAAGCCAGAAAGAAGGAAGTGAACGACTATATGAAAGGCCATAAGGAAGCAATGAAGGAAACGATGTTAAAAAACTCCGGTCTCACCTTTACTCCTGAGCAAATGCAGAAAATGAAGCAGGACAACAAGCATATGACCCAGGAGCAAAAGATGAAGATGGCCGACGAGATGATGCAGCAAAATGCAAATATCTCGATGAAGGAAGTTCAGGCCAGGAAAGCCGATTCCGAAAAAGATGATACCGCTGCTCTTAAACGTTGGTCCCAGGCATATGCAACAGAAAATATGGCGGATCAGCCGGCTGACCAGGCTAAAATTGATGCCGAAAAGCTTAAAATGAAATCAACTGTAGATTTAACAAAAGAATTATTCGACATACAGGCGAAGCTAAACGGGGGCGGAGGTAAATTTACCCAGCAACTGGACCTTCTTCAGAAAGATGCCGACTCAGCCTGGGTTAAACTCCAAAGGCATATACAGCCCTATGAAGATGAAATGGCTAGGTTAAGTGAGGCACAGTCACGCCGTATAGAAGCGGGAAATGAAAACGAAGAATCGGGAAGGGAGACTTTTGAGGCTATCAAAGAATTACAGGAACAAATCCATTTACTAAAATATTTGTATTGTGAGCCGCTCACATCGCGGTATGTTGAGATATTAAAAGGTTTGGACCAATACCTCCCGGGAACATTTGCTGATTGCGACCGCATGGATGAGCTAAATGTCGAAATCAACTACCGGCAAACCGGTGTCAGGATGCCGGCAGGAGCTCTTGGATTGTCAGCCTTACTGGCGGTGCAGGATTATGCTGGCAAGTTAGGTGAGATTCAGAAGTACAGGCTTGTTAGCCATAAGGAAATGGAAGTTAAAAGTGAAGTTGGCGCTGAACCATGACCGGAAATTTTATTTCCTGCTTCGCATATATGTGGAAATAACGTAACATAAACTTTTACCATCTGCTAAACAATGAATAGATTCTTTATCATTTGCCTTCTGCTTTTATTCGGTTGTGCGGCATTTTCGCAGGCAAAGCAAAAAAGTGCTGACGAGTTAAAAAAAGAAATGGCACAAATCAGACAAAATACCGACTGGAGCAACGAGACCGAAGCCAATAAATCACAGGCAAAAATTGAAGAACTCTCCAAGCAGCTGATGATTATCCGCAAGGCAGAGCAACAGCAACAGGCCGGAGTTGCTGTCGACAGTGCCAAACTCAACGAAGAAGCCGAATACAAAATGGGGTTGTGGAAGCAAATGATGGCGGCCGTGGATCAGGGCGAGAGTGGTGATATACTGCTGGCCAAACCGCTTCGTGAAAAGATTGTTGAAGCATACAAAAACGATGAGTCGCCAAAAGTTAAAAACCCGGAGTATTTCGAAGAACAGACCTTTCTTTGTATTGACATGTCGGTTCCTACGATTCAACGGATCATCGACCAGATGGAGAACTTCAAATCTATTAAGGCACTGATGATCACATGCAGTAAAGAGCCTGTAGCTGTTGACCTGGAAGACCTGCTGGCACGTGCTAAAAACTACCCTCTTGAGCAGTTGCATATCATAAACTTTAAGCAGTATGTGAATGATATTCCTGATGAAATCGGTCAGTTTCAGGGACTGAAGATTTTAACCCTGTTAAACAATTACATTGACCAATTGCCTGCTTCAATAGTTCAACTTGGATATTTGCAGAAACTATATGTTGACTTAAATCCAGTCTCTACTCTCATGCCTTCAATAAGTTCGCTGAAAATGCTCGATACGCTCGGGATCGCCAAGACCCAAATCAGCGAAAGTGAAATCGAACAGATAAAAGCCATATTACCTAATTGTAACATCCTTGTCAAATGAAACAAATCGCTATCCTTATACTTGTGTTGCTTTTGATTGTTCCGGTTTCAAAAGCTGAAAAGACCAAGTTTTTCCTTAAATGGACAGTCGAGGGTGAAAGCAAAGCAGAAATGGGGAAACTTGATTTATTCTGTGATCGTTTCGAATACGGATTCTATCAGGGAATTGAAAAATATTTGCCTTGTGCTACCAAAACCAGTTACAGGAATATTGTAACTATTCTGGACAATGAAAGAGAAAGGCTGCTTCTTGGTGGGCCTGAGAATGAAAGTTTCATGACAGATATTGCAGGTGCTGTGGGGGCACAATACCTTGTTTCGCTCAAAATGACTCAAATGGGGCAATCGGTTGTTATGAATGTGAAATGCATGAAGATGGACGTAGCAAAAACCATAGTGAATGTTTTAGATCAGGCACCGCTTAATGAAGATGCATTTAGCGTGGTAGATAAACTTGCAGAAAAGTTTTTTGATGAACTGTTGAAATATGAAATATGCCCGTACAAAGGCCTGCTTAAAGTAGAAGTGACCACCGATTTGAATGTAGATCAAAAAAAGGAGTATCCTGTTTATTGCAACGAACAGGACAAATTATACAAATTACACTATAAGGAAACAAAACATTCAGCGCATTTCTGGACCTTCGAAAAAGAAACCAAAGTGTGGGCCCGATCATTTATTGATTATTCCATTTCTGAAGAATCGGAAAGGGAGATCGATGACGGTTGCTATTCCTGCCCACAAGGGAAAACCAGGAGGTATTACCATGAAACGATTTCAAAATCAGGAAAAATTGACGAAGTTTCGGAAGAAAGCGAATTGTATGGAAAACAAGTGAGTGATGCCAGGGTCGAGATTACTTTTAATGATGACGGAACCTACATCATTAAGATTGAAGCTACTTCCAAAGAGTCTGAAATTTCTGAAATCCACTACCGTAATGCCGAAAGCTGGTGCGATAACGAAAATAAGCCACCCGAAACCATTAAAAATAAAATAGATATTCCATTGACATATTTCTTCGGACCCTACAAAGGAACTGCCAAAGACGAATTTCTTACACAGCATCCCGACCCGATTGTTGAGAAAAATCCAATAAGTGGTGAAATAATTACCTACACCATCAGCTTTGATCTTGCTCGGGAATAATTTAATTCATAATCAAAAAATAAGTCAGTTATGAAACGGATTACTGCAATTATTCCTATTTTCTTTTTGTCGTCACTTATTTTCGGGCAAAACACCCCAATGGAGTTTTTAAATGCTGTTCCGCAGCCACCTTCAAACCTCTGCAACGCAACAATGGAACAGAAAATGCAATTCCTTGATAAAATTGCCAGTTTTGATACTAGCTATTCAGCTAAGATGGATGAAATCCAACAAGGAAATGAAAAATTTCATAAACAGCACCAGGATGAAGAAATCATAAATTCGCTAATGAAAGCCGGCTATTCGAGGGAAGAAGCCGAAAAAATGAAGAATCTAGATAATTTGAGCGAAGAACAGCAGGAAGCTTTGGCAAACCAGGTGATGATGAACCAATACAACATGTCAATGGGCGAGGCAAAGAAGGTAGCTGATTACGACACAGCATCCCAACGCCGCTGGGCGAAAGCACAGAGTACAATGATGATGGCCGATGCCCAGTATGACTCTGAAAAGAATACAAAAAAACAACTCGAAATTAAAAAAGACCTCGATCTACAGCAGGAAATAAAATGGTTGCAGGATAAACTCATAGCTGGCGAAAACAAGTATCAGGATAAAATGCGGCAAATTGATAGTAAGGCAGATTCATCCATGTCGAAGCTGAATCCTCTAATTGAGAAACTCTATAAAGACCTGAACGATGGTAATGGCAACAGCAACCAGATTATCAATCAAATTATTGCAATCCGGAAAGAATATTGCGAGAAGTTTACCCCGGATTACCTCGAAACGGTTGAAGGTTTCAAAGGCTATATAGCTGAACATATGGAAGAATATTCGGAACTGGAAGAAATGCAGGTAGAATTAAGTGAACGGCAGGTCGGAATAAGGAACCCTGATTTTAAGCCGGGAGCAATAGCTATGGGACGAGTTGGCAGCTACAGGAGCCTGATAGGCGATGCTTTTAAATACAATCTGAATACAGATTGGGGAGCACAGTTTATTGGGTATTAAAAGACCAGATTTATATAAAGTAAGAGTAAGTACCTATAATTCAAAATGAAACTAAATAAACGGATATATGAAAACAAACAAACTCATTGCCCTGGCTTTATTATCATCAGCCACCTTGCTTTTCTCCTGCAAAAGCAAAACTTCTGAAAGTGCTGCTACCCTCGAAAATCCGGCAGCATCCGAAACATCAACTCCCAAAGGCAAGTATGCCATTAAATCAGGAATTGTTCAATACAAAACCGAAATGATGGGAATGGAGGTTATGCAAACACTCACTTTCGACGACTACGGCAAAAAAGAGGCTACTGATGTGGAAATGGAGATGATGGGCGTAAAATTACATACTGTTAATCTTACAAAAGACGGGTTTATCTACAATCTTGATATGGTTAAAAAAACCGGAACAAAAAGCCCGGAAATTAACATGGCCAATGCAAGTATTGATTTTGAAAACCTAACAGAAGAAATGGTAAAAGAAATGGAACTGAAAAAATTAGGAACAGAGGAATTCCTGGGTAAAACCTGCGAAAAAATGAGCATCGATAATAAAAAGATGGGCATGAAAGGCACATTCCTGGTTTACAAAGGGGTAGCGTTGAAATCAGAAACCGACCTGGGGTCCATGAAAATGAATCTTCTGGCCGAAAAATTTGAAGAAAATCCAACTATACCGGCTGAGAAATTTGAGGTTCCGGCTGATATTAAAATTACAGAAAGTAAATAGATTTGGTTGAGTTATAAGAAATCATAAAATGATAAAATTGTTTTTTACCATACTTCTTGTTACCATTGTTGCCGGTTGCCTGTATGCGCAAAACGAAACGCAATGGCTTCCTGATCAACCGGGAAAATGGTCGTATCACCATAAGATTACAGGCGAAATAGAAAAGTACAAACTCAGTCCGGCTGAATTGGCTGAATATCAGAAGAACATAGACCTTGTGATTGAAACGCTGCACCAAAATCCGGTACTCAAAAATCCTGTTGGTATTGAACCTTCTGTCAACGTGAGGGTATGGCCTGATGATAAATCTGGTTTTCAACTGCGATCACTTGCTGATGATATTGTAGGGTCGCGGATTGCAATACAATTTTGCCCATTATATAAAGATGAGAACGGGAACATCAGGAAACACTGCATGGAAGTGACAAGTTGCGACGTACATGTGAACGAACCAAAAGCTACTTCCGAAAAATACCTGCACTATTCAGCTTCCGAACTTAATCCTGCACCTGAAAAACTTGAAATTGCGGCACAAAATCTGAGTAAAATATTTGTCAAACCATTAGTGGCCAAAGAACTGGCAGAGGGCGTAACGGCATATCAATCAGGAGTAATTATTATTTCAAATCCAAAGAGTCCATACTGGATTCCCGTAAAATGCGGTGAACTTTTCGATCAGATAACAGAATACTTTAATATTGTTCAGGAAAAGGACAATTCATACGTATATGTTGTTGAAGAAATCGAAAAAGAAAAAAGGGGTTTTTCGACAGAACAACTGAACGGACCGGCATATTTTACTACAGCAAACATATCAGGAGTTACTGCAGTCGAAAACAACAGTCCGCTGGTGCGGTTTAATCCCGATTATTTCGATAAGTCGTTGCCGCGAACTTCCATTCAACTGATAGCGGTGCATACCCTGACGGAATCATTTGACAGAAATTGTGATGACCCTCATCTCGAATACCTTAGGCACTGTGAGTTTGTTAAACATCTCGATGGTAACGCATTGAAAGCTTTGCTTGATGTAAAATAACTATAAAGCCATCAATTCATGCCAGTAATTTTAAAGTTTCTGCCGATGAAAAAATCATCAAAAATCAAGATCAGTTAAATTTTGGTGGTTCAGTAAACATAATTTCAGTTAGAAAACTTGTAAAAATGAAAAGTACCCTGCTTATTGCTCTATTTTTGATCATTAGTGTTTCGTCCTTTGCCCAGCCTTGCGACGAATGTTCCTTTCCTCGTGTGGCACTCTACGATTGCTATATGTTTGTAGAGCGACCCGCCGATCCCGACTCCATTATTGCATGGCAAACCCTGTATTGGCCTGCTGCAGCTGCTCGTGGGCACATCCGCGCCAACGATCCGAAGGAAAGTTGTATTGTCTGGAGGGATGGTGCCTTGTTAAATGCAAACGAACTTCAAAGTGGTAAACTTATATTTGGTTCTGAATATGCGAACGTACCTCCTTCCGCAGCAATAAATTCAGTAGATTATTTAATTACCAGTCATGTATTAATGCATGGCAATAAGTATATTTTCACCCTTTTTCTCGAAGCAGCCGAATCGAGGGAAATAGTGAAAGCAGTTGATGTAGAATTCATTGCAACTGTTGAAAGTGCCAACAATGCAGGTAAGCAGGCCGCCATGCAGATGATGCCACTATTTGAAACCATCAGGAAATTTGAAATTGATAAGCGAAATTCCAATGTTGGCTTTGCTATTCGCGATTTATGGAGAAAAAATACTTCTGACGACATTATCGTTACACCCAAAAAAAAACTTATTAAAACGGGTGAAACGGTTGATGTTGAAATTACAATGATTGATTGTGACGGCGTGCCTTTAGCCAATCGCCGGATTTTATTTAATGATACTACCGTTCAGCTTACGCCCGAAACGCCTGAGATGCCACTTAAAGGGACCAGAGGGGGTGAAATAACTCCGCGGGTTGCAATTACCGATAAAGCCGGTAAAGTTACTGTTCAGTTCAAAGCAGGGAACAAGGCCGGGTTCGGACAGATTGTGGCCTGGTATCCTCATCAGAAACCTTGTGGAAGGGCTGATGCATTTATGGGTTCGGCCATGGTTCAGATTGATCCGCTCCCACCTAAATTCTGGGTGTTAAATGCCACAATTACTTCTTCAACTACTTTGAACAGAGATACAGTAATGACTTTTGATATGGGTGGATTGCAGCAAGTTAATCGAAATAGTGTCAGAGTTCAAACGAAATCCCGGGCGAAACTTATTGCTGTAATTGAAAATATGGCTGAAGATCCGACCAAATCTTTTCATTATTTCACTGACGAAGCAGAGCCACTTACTATGCTTGTAATTGCCGAAGGATTTCATGATGAGTTTTCGATGCATAGAGAAACAATTGATGGGAAACTGAGTAACGCAGGAACCAGAAGCGATAATGTTCGTGGATTTGAATTATTAAAAACCGATATTCAATTCGATTATTCTCCCGATAGCAAATACTTTAGTTTAGGACTTGCCATAAATGCCATTGGCACATACGTCGAGCATCGGTTTTCCGGTGAATGGTCGAAGTATGTAAACGATGTTGACAGCTATAGTATCTGGTGCTCAGGTGGCGGGGATGCGCTAAGTGATGAGAATTGCAGCATAATTAAAAGCGAAAAAGGATACATTATAACCTGGTCAGTGAATAAGAATGAGCAGAAAAGCAGTGTAAACGGGACAGAATATATAACCACAGTGGGATCAATTTCGGCCACATTAACACCTGTTCAGACTTATCAAAAATAATCCGGTAGTAAAATCAGATGATTCCTGAAAAGCAAAAACAAATAGACAATATGTTTAATGCTGTATAGCCATCCTGTAAATGAGAATTACACCTTTAATCCTGTTTTGCCGCTTTCTTCAGAGTTTTACGAATGTAAAAACCTGAAATGAAATACTGCTGGAAGAACTGGTAGGGTGTATTCCCTGACTGCTGAAAAAGCCAGATTATAACTTAAAAGCTACTCCATAAAAGATGAAAAAACTAAGTACATTTATTCTTTCCCTCTTCATCAGTATGCTGGCTTATAGTCAGCTTTCAGAGGAAGCGATGCTCGCATCAGCCACAAACCAAAGCAGCAGTAAGCAGGTGTTCAAACCTCAAAACTCAACCGTAGCTCCTGCTGAATTCCTGAGTGGGAATATTGCCGTTAAAATTTTAAGAGATAGCTATCATCCGGATATGAAGGAATATACCAGTAAAGAATCAGAGGAAACACTGATTATTGGTAACATCACTTGCCAGATATTCGCTTTTCGGCTCCAACAGTTAATTGATTACCCAAAATCGCGTATGGATTGCAGTCCCGACATGCATTGTGGTGTTGTATCCGGGGGATCTGATCTTAAAGCAAGGGATCCCTACGACTATTCCAAAATACTGTTCAATAATCGTTATCCGGTTTATGTCAGGAAAATTATAAACGAAATAGATTTGAAAGATATTAAAGGTCAAAGTAAGTTTGTTACAACGTATATGTCTAATTTAGAGGATACGACCTTACTCGAAGGACTTACTATAGAGATTAAACCTTATGTTGCCGGCGAAGGGCAATTGCCCCCTCTCTCGCCTCACTACGTTATATGGTTAACGGGTGGGAAATACCTTGAACATTTAAGCAAACATTCCATTGGAAGCGGAAGCGCAATGCGGTGGGACGATAATATACCTGGACTTGTTCCTGTTCAGGGCGAACTTAATGTAGGTATTCCATACGTTATAAGCGAACCTTACGGCAGTGCCGATATTTATCAAACCTATGACCCGCTTCTGATAAGCAATTACAAGGAGTTTGAAAAATTTCTTCTTAATCCTGCCGGGACTTTCACTATCGAAGCTTCAGGCAACCGCTTGATTAAAGACGACAATTTTACATCAAAAGAAAGCATTTCCTTAACCATAAATTTATCCCCTTACATCGAACTGGCTCCTCTCGAACCCTCAGGCCTTCCTGAAATTGCTCCTCTCGATCCGGTTGGAATAGCTCCGCTCGAACCATTAAATGGATCACCTAATCCAACAGTAAAGCCTGAAGGAGAATTTGAATTAGCACCACTTGAACCGATACAGAAATAAAATGATTTTAAATGAATTTGATTTACCGTAGAAATCATCTTGCAGCGAATTCTCCTTTTATTTTAAAGTGTAGAAAATGACAAAAAAAATATCTCTTCTACCCGTTTTGGTTTTCCTGTCGGTTTTTAAACTCTGTGCCCAGGATAAATTACTTCTGTATGAAAAGCCCGGCACATTTAAAATAACATACGGTACACTTTATGGTCATGGTCCTGATCAATACAATAAATCATGCGGTTACACCAAAGCGGAATCCGATGCTGTTACTAAAAACCTTGTTTCGATTGTGGAAATTTTTCGCCAGAATCCCGTATTGAAAGATATTAAGGGATTCGATGGCTATTGTTACCTGAACGTTGGCCGCTGCAATACGAAATTCGGGTATGGCCTGCCCGCTACACCTTGTTTTTTCTTCGAAACCTGGTCCTTACGAAAAGGCAAGGAAGTTAAACAAACAGTTGAGCCTCCTCAATGGCGATTCGAGGTGAATATGACCGATAAGTTTTGCAGCAACGGGTTCAATGTATCGGATTTCAGTAATGCTTATAACCCGACAAATCCAGATTTTAGCGAAAAAGGTGCAAATGCCAGTACTGTTGCTTTGCGCGAACTCTTTTTCCTTCCGGGTGTAAAAGAGGAGGTAAGCCCCGGGATTGATCGTTACGGCGACAACCTGATCCTCTTTAATCCCGACCGACCTGAATACTGGAACCAGGTCACCATCCGCGAAGTATTCAGATTACTGATGGACTATTGGAAACAGGTACCCGATAAAATCCAGGTGGAAACAATTATTCCCATGCTGGAAAATGAATTCTCAAATTTCACGGAAATTGAAAAGGATGGTTTTGCCTATTTCGGGAGCCAGGAATCCATTTCAAGAATGGGTTCTTCAAAAAACGAAACTCCTGTTATGCGCCCTAACCCCGAATATTGGAACCGGAAACTTCCACGGTCTGCCATACAGTTTATGTGGCTTGAAATTCCAAAAAAGGAAGAGGTGAAACGTAAACTGGAAGAAAACCTGAAAGCGGAGGATGGCTATTATTATGTTTACCGGTTGCTTGATGAGTTGGATGTTAATACGTTGCTGCCTGCCATTGAGAAATAAACAAAAATCTAGTATTTTTTTAAAGCCGAAATTATGAGAACTATTACTTCTATCCTCATCAGCCTTTTGTTATTGAGCCAGGTAATTGTCCGGGCACAGGATTACCCTCTTATCCCCGATCATCCTGGTACATTTGAAGTAATTGATTGGGGCGTTTACACTCATTGGGATTGTGGTTTCACAAAAACTGAAAAAACCGCCAACTACCAAAAGATTCTTGGCATCACAGAGTTAGTGCGTAAAAATCCGGTATTTACTAATCAAAAGGGATTTAACTGCTTTGCCTATGTTTTTGCTGAAAATTGCCCGAATAAATATGGCTATGGAATCCCCTGCAAAATCAGGTTTGATTTCGGTGACTGGTTCATGGACAAAGGAGTAGCAAAGTTTTATAAAATGGAACCACCCAGCTGGAGCATCATGGTTAATAGCCTTGATAATGTTTTCGGTGGTAACTTCAGCCTTGGAGCCTCAAAACCTACTGAAAAACCAAAAGAAGGGTTTAATTACGAAAAATGGAAAAGCGTTAGCGACAAACTTCATGATATTATCTACCTCCCCGGTCAAAAGGAAGAACTTGGCAATGGAATCGACAGGTACGAAAGCGAACTTATTGTTGTGTACAACCCGGAAAGGCCTCCATATTACCAGCCTGTTAAGTTCCGTGAATTGGCCGAGTTGCTCATCGAGTATTGGAAACTTCACCCTGAGAAATTTCAATCTGAATTGATGTTACAATATCTTGAAGCTGAGTATGCTCAGATTCCTGAAAGCGAGCGCGATGGCTGGGCGTATAACAATACTTACGACGAACGTTGCCCTTTTTTAAAAATTACACCGGTACCCGGTCCACAACCGGTAGTGCGCTTAAACCCGGAATACTGGAACAAAAAACTTCCCCGCTCGGCCATACAAATACTTACCTTTAACTGCCTGACCAATACTCAAATATATACCAAGGCAAAGGAAGAATGGCTTAAAAAAAACGCTGCCGGGTACAGTCTTCAACGGTTTCTGGAAGCATTTGATATAAATTCATTAGTCCCTGCAATAGATAAATAAAATTTACGCTGATGACAAAATTATTTCCCATCCTCCTTGTTGTTGCAATATTTCATTCCAACCTGGTAACCGCTCAAAGCCCCTCCGATTTTCTGCCCGACAAACCCGGTAAATGGAGCTATTCAAACAATATAACCAGCACCGAGGCAGAGTATGTTGCCTACAGCAAGGTTATCGCATCCCTGGCCGAATGGTTTCACATCAATATCCCGATGCTTAAAAATCCGAAAGGATTTGACCTTGCTGCTACAACCTACGGTGGGTGGGATAAATATTACAGAATGAATAACTGCAATTATGGCTTACGCACCGAGCTGGATTTCTGTTTTCAGCTTTTCTACAGTGCCGGTGGCAAATGGACGATTGAACCGCCGCATTATTCTTTTGATATAAACAATACTGAAACCGGGCATGGTTCCAATGCCAACTATCCCTATTTCGACGAACTCAAAGATGATCCAGGTTTGGAAAAAGCTATAAATGATGCCTCATTAAAAATGAACGGAGTATTTCCGGTATTTGATTTTGTAAAACAAATTGAGCCGGGCGTTGATCTATACAGGGAAGCGGCCGATGCCTATCCTCATCACCTTGTGGTATACAACCCCGGCAGACCTCCTTACTGGATTCCGGTTACAGTTAGGGAAATGGCTGAAATGCATCTGCAGTATTATAAATTGCGAAACAAAATTGAGATGGATCGCCTGCTGTTGGAACAACTACAGAAAGAAATTTCCGAATTATCGGAAGAGGAACTTAACTCTCCTGCTTTTTTAGGCCATGATGAACATTTTGTGTTGAAAGTAAATGGTAAAAGGGAAGGGCTGCAACTCATGCGTTTTAACCCGGCATACTGGAATCGGAGCCTGCCAAATACAGCCATCCAGTTTATGACTTTTTATTATCCGCAGATGGATGAAGCCGCACTGGCTGAATCGTACAAAAATAACGGGCATCCTTTTTACAGTCAATTACTGGTGAATGAAATCGACTGGAACAAGGTGGCTAAGCTCATAAATACACCCGAAAAAAAGTAGTGATTTGCTTCAGAAACGGAATAATCACTATCTTTATTTTCTATTTTCCGATATGAAGGTCCCGGATTTTAAAAACGTACATCTCAGGTATTATTTACTTCTGTTAAATATCCTTTTCATCGGCTTTGCCGGCGGCGAAGCACGTTCAGCAAATGCTCCGGCTGATACAGCAATTATTTCTTCCTCACTCAGGCAGGCGGCAGATGCTTCATCCGATTCTGCTATATTGCTTTACAAAAAGGCGATACAGCTGACAACCGAAAATCTGAAACCGGTTATAAAATCATCAGAGCAGAAACCCCTTTTACGTTTTCTGGTGAAAGGATATCTCGGATTGGGACTCGTATATTATCAGAAGATTGATTATAAGGAGGCGCTCGCTCACTACAATTCAGCCTTCATACATGCTGCCGTTTTGAAAGAGCCTTACTTCATGGGCGACTGCGAGTTTTACATTGCGGAGGTTTACCTCGAACAAAGCAGACATAGCGAAGCCATGCAGAAATACAACGCGGCACTTGTTCAGTATCAGAAAGCCAAAAGCATGGATGGTGTTTACTGGTGCTACGCCGGCATGGGTATTGTTCAAAAACAAAGTGGCAACTTTAATGATGCCATTCTGTGTTATAATAAAGCCCTTAAGGTGGCTCAGGAAGCTGGTATGAAAAATGCAGAAGCATACTGCTACAACAACCTTGGGAATGTGTACCGCAAGCAGGGCGATTTTGCTAAAGCAATGGAAGCCTTCCAGAAAGCGATTACAAAATTTAATGCGCTGAATGATAAACTGGCTGCCTCCGATTGCCTCAACAATATCGGGAATCTGTATCTCGATAACGGCGACCCTTTCAGAGCACTTGAATATTATAATAAATCCATCAGTTTTCCTGAAGTGAGGAACGACAATTACCGTATGATTATCCGGTCGAAAAACCTTGCTGATACGTATACCGAACTTAAAGACTACGAAAATGCAGAACAATTTCTCGACGATGCAACCAAACTGGCCGAAAAAGCGGGCGATAAATCAAATCTGGCATCCTGCTACGCGCAATACGGTAAGCTTCACAAAGCTAAAGGAGCACTCGAAATTGCTGTTGCATACCATAAAAAATCAGCCTCTCTTTTTAAAGAATCGGGAGCCCGGGCCGAAGAAGCCGAAGCCTGGGTTGAACTTGCTGTTACCGAACTGCAGGCTGAACTGGTGAATGATGCAATAGCGCATGCTCACGCCGGCGAAATGCTGGCTAAAGAAGTTGGCGCACTCAAAACATTGTTGCTTGCTAATAAATGCCTGGCCGATTGTTATGAAAAGAAAGGAGACCCTGCCAAAGCTTTAAATTATTTAAGCAATGCTATGATGCTGAAAGACAGTGTTTTTAATGTAGAGAAAAACAGAACCATTGAAGAAATAGAAGCCGGTTTTGTACAGTCGGGGCTTAAAAATGAAAATCTCATGCTGGCACAGAATAATTTATTGCAAAAACAAGCTCTTCATAACAGGAATTTGTTTTTACTGTTACTGGCTATCTGCCTGGTACTCAGTATTGCTTTGGCTTGGCTTGTGTACAAACGCAATCTGCAAACAAAAAAGGAAGCTGGTCTGGTTAAGCATTTGAGTGATCAGAAAATTGAAAAGCTGAGTGAGGATATCGGAGGCAAAGATCGGGAGCTGACTTCCAAGACCATGTTGATAAACCAGAAAAACCAACTGCTCGAAAAACTGATATCTGAGCTGGAACAGCTCAAAAAATCGGATGTTTCATCTGCCACAATTCATAACCTGCAAATGGAACTGAAGCAGGAATTATCGCCCAATGCCTGGAAAGAGTTCGAACTTTCGTTTAATGAGGTTCATCCGGGTTTCCAGCAGCGCTTACTTGAAAACTATCCGGAACTTACACCTGCCGAACGCCGTTTATGCTCGTTCGTCCGCCTCGATATGAATACCCGCGAAATTTCCTCTCTTTCAGGTCAGTCGATAAAAAGTATTGAGGTAGCACGTACACGCATCCGTAAGAAACTCAATATTCCGCACGAGCACAACCTTTCTAATTTTATAGCCGCAGTTTAGGCATTTTCTTTCCATTTTCTTCCTGTTTTTGTGTTTTCCAGCCTTTGAGTGTTTTTGTAGGGTGGCTGCTAAGTTATTGTAAGGTATTAAAAATAAGGTATTTGTATTTTGTGTCTTAATTTTGAATCAGTTTTCAAATTATTCTGGCAGATTTTTTTTGCTCACAATAAAATGAACAATTCTGAAACTGAAACAAAATGAAATATATGAGCTACACGGCTGTATTAATAACAATGGCTTTTTCAATATTGAGCTGCCATGTGGCAGAAAATGAATTTAATAAAGTAAAATCGGAGCTAGGTACCGAAAACAAAACTGAAGCAGTATTTCATAGGAATAATGAACCTAACGAAAATGCCTTCACATTCCTGCTTCCAAAGGGGTGGTCAATTTCAGGAGGTATTACCCGTGTTGATCCCAATGCAGCAGGTGGCTCAGGCAATGCCATTGAGGCCAAATTGTATATGAAAGTCTCGGCGCCAGATAACAAAGCCGAGATAGGCTGGCTACCCGATACCCGGTTTTTCGATATGCGAAGGTATCCCGGAAACCTGGCAGCCCCTATGTTTCCTGATGGCAGTAATTACAATGGCATGACAGTAATGGGGATTTTGTCACCAGCCGATTTTATCCGTTCTGTGGCTATTCCGTTCACACATCCACACGCCCGAAATGTTCAGTTTACCCAAGTTCAGCAATTGCCCGCACTGGCCCAAGAATTCAGTAATGCCTCAGCCATAATGCTTCAGGGCTATCAGTTTAACTACCTGGCTGCAATAGTATCACTCGAATACACTGAAAATAACATTCAGTTTCTCGAAAAAATGGTTTGCATCATCGAGGATTACGGGCAATTGGGCGCAGGAATTTGGGGGAACAAAGAAACCTGGTATGTGCGGGCCGAGAAATCAGTTTTCGAAGCTAATGTTCCCCTGTTTGCAACCATCGGTAATTCGGTAAAACTCAATCCTGAATGGCTTTCACGTGAAATCCGCAGTCAGCAGACCAATAGTAACATCGCCGTGCAAACACAGCGCGACATAAACCGTATCGACAGCGAAATAGCCGAACACCGCTCGCGCACAAATTCTGAAATAAATCATCAAATGTACCTCGACCTGACCGGACAGGAAGACTACACCAACCCGTTTACCGGAGAAACCGAGCGTGGTACAAACGAATGGAGCTACCGATGGGAGAATGAACAGGGCGATGTAATTTATTCCGATAACCTGAATTATCATCCAAATGAGGATTTGGATATCACGGTAAAAGGATATAAACGTTCGGGAATTAAAAAGCACTAGGGTGTATTTGTTCGCGGATTACATGCTACAAGAAAACGAAATAAAGCAAAAACCCAATAATTAAACACCCAAAACCATGAAAACAAATTTACTTTTTATTGTTGCTGTAATTATGATATCAGGAATCAATCATTTACAGGCACAACAAACCATACATTCGACCATATACGGTGGCTTATGGCCAACTAACACCACGTGGATTGAAGCGGTGCCATCAGGCATCGACAGTGTTGTGCTGCAAGGCCCGGTTAGCATGCTAAGTTATACCGGTGAGTGTAAATCGCTGAATATCACAAGCGATGGTTCCCTTGGTGGAAATGGGAACCAAGGAAACCTTTACATTAATGGTTCATTGTATAACAATGGAGCTATTTTAGGGTCAATGAATTATGTTTTAACAGGAAACATAGTTAATAATCAGCCCTGGGCTGGAGTTGATAACCATCTGTTATTTGCCGGAATGGATCACAGCATAAGTTGTGCCCCTGGGGCAAGCATTAACGCGCAACTGCAGGCGGATGATTCGCTGCATAATTTCTCACTTTTAAGTGATGTAATTTTAAATACTACCAATTCATCTAATCTTGGGTTTTCGCAACTCAATGCCGGAAATCATAAATTTAAAGTTGAAGGTGGACATTTTGCCAATTGCAGAATTCATTCTTCCGATACCTTGCAATTCGATGCAAATATTTCGAGCCTTGATTTAACTGGAAATTACAAATTAACAGGAAACATCATCTGTTATACCAATCTGGCTTTTTATGACCAGGCTACTAATTTTGGGAATATACAATTTGCTTCCGGCATTGGTGGCGATCCGCTGAAACTGAAAGGTGATTTCGTCAATAAAGGCATTATGAGTCATTCCTGGGTTCAGGTTGAAAAAAACATATTTAATGATGGTAGCTGGGAAAGTTACGAAACGGAATTCGCCGGAACGGGTGAAAAGCATATCTCTCAAACTACCGGTCATCCGTTTGGCGGCACTCAGTTTATGAGTGATAATTCAGGTTCAGTTATTTTCCTGGATTCAGATATTGAACTAACTGTGCCAACGTTTCATCTGAACAACAATACCCTTGACTGTGGTAATCATACACTTACGGCAAATACCACTTTTTATGACGGAACAATTAATTCAGAGTCTGAAATTGAAGGAAATAGTGATTTTTGGACTGCCTCATTTACCGGAAGTTTAATTCTTTCGGGGAATAACAGGTTTTCGAATTGTACTGTTGATGGAACGCTTGAAAACACGGGAATGATGAAGGATATCACCTTTTATGGAGGAACGTTCAGTAGCTACCAGCATTTGCTGAACCACAATAGTATCCAATCCATGAACCTCAAAATTTACGGCAACCTTACCAATTATGGAACCATTGACAACAATTCAATAGTTGATATTACCGGGAACGTTACCCAATATATTAATATGACCCAATCTATTGAATCACAGGTAAATTTCTATTCGGATTTAACAGGTGCTGCTTATCAGTGGATGAAAGACGGACAGGATATACTCAATGCCAATAATGTTTTTCTACGTTTTAGCAGCCTGCAACTTTCTGATGCCGGTGTATACAGATGCAGGGTAACCGATGGTTCTGGCACTATCAGTTATTCGCGCGACATAATTGTATTGGAAACCACATCTATGGCTGAGAATTATTCGGGTGACATCAACCTTTCCGCCTGGCCAAATCCGTTTACTGATCACTTTATACTTAATTGGGAACAAAAGAATTGTGCGCAAATCGGGATTAACCTATTTGATGCATCTGGGAAATTGATCAAAGAGATTGTAAATTCAGAATTTCCTGCCGGTTGTAACCAGATTAATATTACGGAGGTTAGTTTGTTGAATCCCGGGATTTATTTTTTAAGGATGATTGTTGATGAAAAACCAAAAAATATAAAGCTGATTCACGGAATGTGACCTTACACAAAATAATAACCATTGTAGAGCCAGAAACTACACAAAAAACGGGGCGGTACTGAAAAGCCAAATGAGTAGGACGAACTACAAACCATAACAACATGAAAACAATTCTACTTTTTGCAATCCTGGCGTTATCAATTAACGTTTTTGCACAAAACAAACGGCCGGCACAATTCCCGAAACATTCTTCAATAAATGCGATAGAAAATATCCAGAGCAGGGCGAAGGATGTGGGATTAAAAACACAAAGTCTTTATTCCTTGTCCGCAACCGAAAAAAGTATTCTTCGTCATCCTGGTTCTGTCTTCTCAGCAGTCCAGATCCTCGATAGCCTCTATACATGGTCATGGGATGATAACAGTAACGGATGGAAACTCGACAGCAGAATGATTAATGTAGTGTATGATGTCAATAACAATTTAATAAGCTCCACTGATCAGAACTGGACCGGGACTAGCTGGGTAAATTCAGAACAATCCACATTCACTTATGATGCAAATCATAATAATTTAAGTGAGTTATTAAAAACCTGGAGCAATAATGCCTGGGTTAACGATATGATGAACATATGGACTTACGATGCCAACAGCAACGAGACCAGTACACAAACAAAAAGCTGGGATGGCAGCACCTGGGTTAATGAGAACCAGACTTTGTACACTTACAACGCTAACAATAATCCAACAAGCATGATTTACCAATCGTGGGGAGGCATGGACTGGGAAAATTCGGAAAAAGTAACCTATACCTACGATGTAAATTACAATTTAACCCTCGTTTTATATCAGGTTTGGGATGGGGCGGCCTGGGAGAATTCTATGAAGGAATCCAATACCTATAACGCCAGTAACAACAAAATTAATTCCCTTATGCAATTGTGGATAGCAGTTGAATGGTTCGATCAACAGAAAAGCACCTATTCATACACTAATAATAATCTTACAAGTGAAATTACTGAGGTGTGGAATTTTAGCGAATGGGAGAATTATAGTAGGGTAGACTATAGTTATAATGCCAACAACAACATGATAAGCCAAATTGAACAGGAATGGGACGGGGGCCAATGGGTGAATTTACAGAAGGTTTACTATACATACGATCAAAACCAAAATCAGACAAATATAATGGTGTATGCATGGGATGGAAGTACCTGGTTGAATTTCTATCAAAGTAACTATGGTTACGATGCTAATAATTTTTTAAAGTTCCTTGTCTGGAAAAAATGGGATACAAACGGCACTTCAGTAGCTATGGGTGACAGCATGCATGTATATTATCATACAGTGCTTTCCGGGTTACCCGATTCCAAAGAGCCGAATGTTGCTTTTTATCCTAATCCTTGCAAAGGGAAGCTTTCCGTAAACAGCAGCAATCCTGTGAGTGCCATCGAAATTTATAGTTTAACCGGAAACAAGCTTTATTCAAACTATACTTTCAAGCAGCAAACCTCAAATGAAATAGATTTAACAGGCTATGCCAAAGGAATATATATAATGAAAATCTACTACGGAACGAAGTTTATCAGCAGAAAAATTATAGTTCAATAATAGTGATTATGAAATTGCGATAAAAAACAGAGCTGTAGTTTCCTGCGGCTCTGTTTCTGTTTCCGGAGTTTGAGTACAGGGAAAAAAACATCATTACACAATTAAAAATTGCAAGGGTGATAGCCAAATTATCCATTAAAGTATGAGTTTAAATCAGGATGCTTGCTTTTTAGTACTACCATCATCCGACTTTTATTCAATAAATTTATTTATTCAGCAAATTGAGGATGTCTCTTCTAAATGCCAGAAATTATTCCCTGTAGTTTAACCTTACAGGGTTTAAATAGTTGAGCCTGATTTTGCTCAATTCAAAAGCTCCTATTGCTATTCCTTTCATAAATAACTATATTTACACCAACCATTAAAACCACTAACCATGAAAAAAAGATTTTTTGTTCTATTACTACTGCTTTTTGGCAGCAGTATTTTGTTTGCCCAGGTCGAAAAGGGCAAATGGTTTATAGCCGGTTACAGCAACTTTGGCCTTGATATCGGTACTAATAAATCTAAATCAGGCGGCACAACAACAGAGAATTACAAGTATTCCGACTTCTACTTTTCACCTGAAGCAGGATACTTTGTTATTGATAAACTAGCTGCAGGGTTATTCCTCGACTTCGACCGATATACCCATAAGTATGATAACGGGGATAAGGGTTTCGATACTAAAATCATTATTGGGCCTTTCGTGCGCTATTACATCATGGAGTATAAAAAATTATGGCCATATGCCGAAGGGCGCGTGGGCTTTGGGTCAGAGAAATGGACCAATACCAACGATTCAGATTATAAAGAAAAGTGGTCCTATTTTACCACCAAACTAGGCGCCGGAGCTACTTATTTTGTTACCAATCATGTCGGGATTGATCTTTTTATGGGTTACGACTACGACGCATGGACTGATAAAACAGATTATAGCAATGGCTCCAAACAAATGAGTTCAGAAGATGAGAGCACCGAAAAATACGGGTCATTCGAAATGAATATAGGGGTTGTTGTCACTATTGGTGATTAATAAAAAACTGATCGGATTTACTAAATCAAAAACGAAAACACCTAAAACGAAAAACAATGAAAAAACAATATATAATTCTCATGCTGCTGCTATTGTGCAGTAGTTTGTTGTTTTCCCAGGTCGAAAAGGGGAAATGGTATATAGCCGGTAACAGTAACCTCGGGCTCGATATCGGAAAGACTAAATATGAATCCTCAAATGGTATAACTGATGAATACAAATACACTGAATTTAATTTTAGTCCCAGTGCCGGATATTTTGTTATAGATAAGCTGGCTGCAGGATTGTTCATCGATTATAATTATTATAAAGACATAAATCAGGCAGATGACGATACCTGGAAAAGCAATTCATTCATCATCGGCCCATTTGCAAAGTATTACATCCTTGAATATAAAAAATTATGGCCTTATGTAGGTGTTGGTGTTGGATTCGGATCTGGCAAATCTGAATTGAATGGGGAAGAGTATGAAAAGTACAAAATGTCTACATTCAGAATAGGCGGAGGAGCTACATATTTCCTGAGTGAAAATGTTGGATTTGACCTCTTTTTAGGATACAATAAGGATGTGGACAAATCTGAAATTGACGAAGCTGGCTACAAAAGCTCAAATTCTTCAGACACTAGTGATGATATTTACAGCGCTTTTAAAATGAGCATTGGCGTGGTTGTAACTTTTGGTAAATAGACGATAGTTAGCTGTATAAAGTAAAACCGGTTTCAGGGCATAATTTCCTGAAACCGGTTTTTGTTAGAATATGATCAGTGCTCTTAATAATTCTCCTGCTTTTCCTCAAAAAATGCTTTCGGATGCTGGCAGGCCGGGCAATTTTCCGGTGGATTTTTGCCTTCGTGAATATAACCGCAATTCCGACATTCCCATTTAGTAGCTTCTTCGCGTTTAAAAGCTTCATTCTTTTCGAGGCGTGCAAGCAGGCGGAGGTAGCGTTTTTCGTGCTCAGCTTCCACTTTAGCAATCATTTTAAATGCCGTTGCAATCTGGGGAAAACCTTCTTCTTTGGCAATTTCTGAAAACTCAGGATAGAGGAGAGTCCATTCTTCGTTTTCACCGGCTGCGGCGGCTTTCAGGTTTTCGGCAGTAGTGCCGATAATTCCGGCAGGGTAGGAGGCTGTAATTTCAACTTCGCCACCCTCTAAAAATTTAAAAAATCTTTTAGCGTGTTGTTGTTCCTGCCAGGCTGTCTTTTCGAAAATGGCAGCAATTTGCTCATAACCTTCTGTTTTTGCCTGTTTCATAAAAAACAGGTAACGGTTCATGGCCTGTGATTCACCTGCAAATGCTTTCAACAGATTCTTTTCTGTACGGGTACCTTTAATGCTCTTTTCCATAGTATATTGTTTTAAATTAATAAGTTGTCGATGCTTATGCTTGTAAATTCCAGAAATGTAAAGATAGGATATTGTGAATTGAATCACAATTGATTTTTGGAGAAAATTTTTGAACTTATCCGGGCACAACTCAAAGTCGCGCCCCGACAAATGCCGGAATTTAGTCAGGGATGCACTCAAAGAATAGCTGCGTCAGTAGCAATTTTTACAATTTTCAATAACCAATCTTTTTCCGCTGTCTTTGATCCATTTCCTGCTTATCTTTTTCAAGCAGGTAGTTTAATGCCTGGTAAACATCACTAAATTGGGTATCGTATTTGTTTTCAAGTTCCTTCAATTTATCCGTTAAATCTTTATGCGACAGAGCGTATTGCCTTATAAACACAAATGCTCTCATGATGGCTATGTTTACTTCTATAGCTTTGGTAGAATTCAGTACCCCGCTTAGCATGGCCAATCCTTGTTCCGTAAAAGCGAACGGCGGAGATACTTTAGGCCGTTTTGCAGGATATGTCATCACAATTTGTGATAACATAGTTTCCCATTCAATTGGTGTAAGTCGGAACATAAAATCAGCCGGAAACCGACCAATATTCCGTTTAACTGCTTGATTCAATACCCTCGTTTCTACTTCGTATAGCTCCGCCAGGTCAAAATCGAGCAGTACCCGCTGACCTCGGATTTCATATATCTTGCTTTGAATCAGTTGTAATTTCATAAATCAAAATTCGAAAATACCGATAACTAGTTTTACTCCCTATACTCTGCTACTTTAAAATATACTATTTGGTACTGTTGTATATTGTGTTTCACAAATGTAATACGCATAATCCGAAAAAGTATGCGAGGCTCGAAAATAATATTAAAGCCTTAATTTTGACTGAACTGGTTTCTCTGAAATCATTTGTTTTAGCAAGGACTTAACTTTAGGTCAATCCCTGACTAATATCCCAGGTGCAACATTAAGTCTTACTTCGTTTAAACTCCGGCAAACGAATCTTTACTACCTTTGTCACTTATAAAATCCGCCGGAAATTCGCCTTTCCGGCTTTGTGCATTTATTCCATTAAATGAATCGGAACGATAAATTAGCGCTAGTGCCATTGAGTGAACCTGTTGGAGAAGTTTTTTCTGCTTCACATCTTATATCATCCTTTGCCAATAACAGCAATATACAGGAAGTGGCGGCTTTACTTAAAAGTCCGGAGAAACAGCGGGTCTTATTAAACGGGCTGCTGGGTTCATCCGCTTCAGTGACTGTTGCAGCTTTGCACCAGGCTGTTTCCGGAATCCACCTTGTGATACTGAACGACAAAGAAAGTGCCGTTTATTTTTGCAACGACCTCGAAAACCTGCTGGGCGATACCGATGAGAATTTCCACCGCCGGAAGGTGCTTTTTTATCCTACATCCTATAAAAAACCTTACGAGCCCGAAAAAACCGACAACTCCAATGTGCTGATGCGCACTGAAGTGCTTAAACGAATAGCTACCCGTGGGAAAGATACCATCATCGTTACCTATCCCGAAGCCATAACCGAAAAAGTTGTTAACCGCAAATACCTTGAGAAATCAACGCTGAAGGTTAAACGTGGCGAAACCGTTGATCTCGATTTTATTTACGATCTGCTGGATGAATATGGATTTGTCCGCACCGACTATGTGGTTGAAGCGGGCCAGTTTGCTCTGCGCGGTGGAATTATCGATGTTTTTTCGTTTACCAATGATAATCCGTATCGTATCGAATTTGTGGGCGACGAAGTAGGTTCCTTGCGTACTTTCGATCCGGTGACACAACGCTCTGTTGATACACTCGATCACATTACCATTGTCCCCAATGTACAGGACAGGGCTTTGGTCGAAATGCGTGAAACCTTTCTCGACTTTATTCCCCGCTACACCATTCTCTGGCTTAATGATGCAGGGTTTGCTGCCGACCGGATCGGCGCTGAATTTGAAAAAGCCTTGAAAGCGTTCGATTTGCTGAGCGGGCCGGTTCAACACCTCGAACCTGCTGAATTGTTTTCTGACAGGGAATCTTTTCTGCGGCAGTTAACCGGGTTCAACATTATAGAATTTGGAAAACATACTTTCTTCGATCATTCTTTTTCAGCCGGTTTTCAGATAAACCCGCAACCTTCATTCAATAAAAATTTCGATCTTTTCATGGCTGAGCTGAAGCTCAATACAACAGGCGAAATAAAAAATATCCTGCTGGCTGACAGTCCTAAACAGGTCGAACGTATTTATACTATCCTCGATGACCTCGAAAAAAGTCATCCGGATGAAAATCCCCTCGATTTTGCCTGTATTCACCTTTCGCTGCACGAAGGATTTGTTTGCAAGGATATTGGAATAGCCTGCTACACCGATCATCAGCTTTTCGACAGGTATCACAAATTCAGGCTTAAGGAGAGTTTTAGCGGTAAGCAGGCGCTTACGCTGAAAGAAATGTACGATCTTAAACCCGGCGATTATGTAACGCATATCGATCATGGAGTCGGAAGATTCGACGGGCTTGAGAAAATCAATAACAACGGCAAATGGCAGGAAGCCATCCGCATTATTTATCAGAATGACGATTTGCTTTATATCAGCATTCATGCGCTTCACCGCATATCGAAATATTCGGGTAAGGAAGGTCATGTGCCCTCCATGGACAGGCTTGGATCCAATAACTGGAATAAACTCAAAGCCAAAACCAAAGCCAGGGTAAAGGATATTGCCCGCGATTTAATAAAATTATATGCCGAACGCCGTTCAGCCAAAGGTTTTGCCTTTACACCCGATACGTATCTGCAGCACGAACTCGAAGCTTCTTTTATTTATGAGGATACACCCGACCAGGTTAAATCAACCCTCGATGTAAAAAAAGATATGGAAGCCGACCACCCGATGGACAGGCTGATATGCGGCGATGTAGGCTTCGGGAAAACCGAAATTGCTATCCGTGCCGCTTTTAAAGCAGTTGCCGATAGTAAACAGGTAGCTATATTGGTTCCTACCACGGTATTGGCCGTTCAGCATTTTAAAACTTTTTCCGACAGGCTTAAAACGCTCCCGTGCCGGGTTGATTATATTAACCGTTTTAAAAGTACTCAACAGCAAAACGAGACTTTAAAAGATCTTGAAGCAGGTAAAATAGATATCCTTATCGGAACACACCGTTTGCTGAGTGCCGATGTGAAATTCAAAGATCTGGGGCTGATGATCATTGACGAAGAGCAAAAATTCGGTGTCTCAGCCAAGGAAAAACTCAAAAAACTCCGGGTAAACGTGGATACGCTAATTCTTACAGCAACGCCAATTCCCCGTACGCTGCAGTTTTCGATGATGGGTGCCCGCGACATGAGCATTATCAGTACTCCGCCGCCAAATCGCTATCCGGTACAAACGGAGGTTCATGTGTTCAACGAGGAAACTGTGCGCGATGCCATCAGCTATGAGCTTTCGCGCGGCGGACAGGTATTTTTTGTTAATAACAGGATACAGAACCTGGTTGACCTGGCTGCAATTATAAAAAAACTGGTCCCTGATGCACGCGTGGGTGTTGGTCATGGACAAATGGACGGCCATCAGCTCGAAAAAGTCATGCTTGGTTTTGTAGAAGGCGATTTCGATGTGCTGGTGAGCACTACCATTGTTGAGTCGGGTTTGGATATCCCTAATGCAAATACAATAATTATCAACGATGCTCAAAATTACGGATTGAGCGATCTGCACCAGCTGCGAGGCCGTGTAGGCAGGTCGAACCGTAAAGCTTTCTGTTATCTGCTGGCTCCTCCTCTTTCTATTTTAAGCGATGAAGCCCGTAAGCGGCTGAAGGCTATTGAGGAGTTTGCCGAAATTGGCAGCGGATTTAATATTGCCATGCGCGACCTCGATATCCGGGGTGCCGGTAATATCCTGGGTGCCGAGCAAAGCGGTTTTATTACCGAAATAGGCTTCGAGATGTACCAGAAAATCCTCGACGAAGCCATGCACGAACTTAAACTGGCCGAATATTCCGATCTTTATGCTGACGAACTCGATACAAAATATGTGAAAGAATGCCAGATTGAAACCGATCTCGAAATATTAATACCCGATGCGTATATCAGCAATATAACCGAACGATTGAGCCTTTACAAGGAACTCGACAACATCGAAACGGAAGAGGAACTTATGGCGTTTCAGGAAAAACTGATAGATCGTTTCGGCCCGGTTCCGACAGAAACACAGGAATTATTAAGTGCCCTCAGGTTAAGGATGCTGGCCAGGACCATCGGTTTCGAAAAACTAATACTGCGCAACCAGCTTATGACCGGCCATTTCATCAGCAACGAAACATCAGCATATTACCAAAGCGAAATATTCACAGCCGTTCTTAAATATGTGCAAACGCATACCAACTCCTGCCGCATGAAAGAAGGATCGGGGAAGCTAAGTATAACATTTCAAAGGGTAAGTAATGTGTCGGATGCATTGAAGATATTGAGAGAAATGAAAATTGAAGAGCAGGTTTAAGCGTTTCTTATTTAATAATTTTGTGTTACGCAACCAATGGTACATCTGAAAAAAAATCCTGAGTCCGAAGACTCAGGATAACTGAAAGGGCTGCACTCTTACAGCTTGTTTTGGTTAACAATAAGGTTAGTTCATCAAATTTTAGTTTGCTGAATTTACCTGAATATAAAAAAATCATAGGATAATCTGTCGGATATTGAACAATCTTTATGGCGTCAATGCTTTTTTTACAGTTGCTGTGTCAATTACCTCAAAGCCCCAGTCGTTGAGTTTTTTAGGGGTATTGCGATAAATGCCTTTCAGTAATGCCGCGCTGTTGCGCACTATTTCCTCAATTTCGGCCAGCACTTTATCGCGTTCCTTGTAAGCAAGTTCCATCTGGCGTTTCAGTTCTTCGGCCATCTGGTGGTTGTGGAGGCAAAGGGCAATTTTAGGGCCGGTTACATCCCAGTTATTATCCACCAGCGATTTTAAAGGCGATTCCGCCCCATCCAGCAGGTGTTTGGCATAAATTTCCCCACCGAGCTTTAACAATTGCCCGGGATTGCGTTTGATGGTTACGGTTCCGCGGTTGATGGGCATTTGCTTTGTTTTTAGGGGAGTTGTTGCTTTATTGATTTGGTATTGTGATTATTGCATTTTAGCAAAGTGCCTAACAAACAATGACTGTTTAAGGCTAACGTTTTAATTAACGATTTGCTCAATGGTTG
>CAZOXJ010000023.1:5095-29355 GCA_964583325.1 uncultured Lentimicrobiaceae bacterium | reverse complement strand
TCGCTCGGAACAAATCCCCAGAAACGGCTGTCAGCCGAATTGTGGCGGTTATCGCCCATCATCCAGTAGTAATCCAGTTTAAAGGTATAGGAAGTTGATTCTTTGCCGTTAATGAGAATTTTACCGTTTTTAACTTCAAGTGTATTGAGTTCATAGGCATTTATTATCCTTTCATACAATGGAAGGTTAGCAAGCGTTAACTGAACAGTTGCCCCGGCTTTCGGGATATATAGCGGACCGAAATTATCCACGTTCCAGGCATAGCTCGAATCGAAAGGGAAAATGTATGGTTGCCAGAAACCTTTTGGTTGTATGATTTTCTCAACAGCCTTCACATTAGGGAGTTGTTTCAGTTTGTCAGCTGATTCCTGAGTCAGGGTAAGAACCTGGTCGCCGGACTCTGTCATCTGAACCTCTTCGGTAATATCAAGTTGTTTCAGAATCCTTCTGTTAATCGGGTTTCCATCCGTTTTAACGATGTACATGAACTGTGATAAATAGGGAATATCGACTTGTTTCCCATTTATAAAAACAACTTCATCTTTAATCTGAATGGTATCGCCGGGTAACCCGATGCATCGTTTGATGTAATTCTCGCGCTTATCAACGGGTCGGGCTACAATATCGCCGAAGTTAAATTTATCGTTCCAAACCCTTTCGCGGCCATGCTGACGAACCAATCCGTAATAACTCTGGTTTTGCTGTTTGAGCGCTACTGTATCGCCATCGGGATAGTTAAACACCACTACGTCGTTGTGTTTTATAGTAGTTGTACCCGGAAAACGGTAAAACGGCCATTTAATCCATTCAACATATGATTTGGTGTATTTCGATAAGGGCATGGTATGATGAACAAACGGAAATGCGAGCGGAGTGTTAGGTAGTTTAGGGCCGTAACTCAGCTTGCTTACGAACAGGAAATCGCCTACCAGCATCGATTTCTCCATCGATGAAGTTGGAATGGTATAAGCTTCAATCATAAAAATCCGAATAATTGATGCTGCTACAACGGCGAAAATAATGGCATCGGTCCATTCGCGGACCTGCGATTTCTTTACTTTAACCCTGTTTTCGGGTTTGATATATTTTTCCTTTTCCGAAATACCCAGGTAAGGAATGTAAACAACAGGAAACAGCACCGAAAGTGCCTGCTCACCAAGGTTATGCTTGCCGTAACTTATGGCAGTCTGCACAAGCATAAGCATGATCATAAAGAAGTTAATGAAAGGAACCAGCATTAAAATAAGCCACCACCAGGGCTTACCGATTACCTGCAGCCAGATGTAGTAATTGTAAAATGGTATCAGGGCTTTGTATCCTTCAACTCCGGCATCGTTGAATATCCAGTAATTCAACATTGGGAAAAGAATGATTATAAGCAGTAAAATTGTCATCAGATCCATGAGAGGCTTGATTTAATTATTGTTTTATGTTGATTATTATGTAATGAACCGATTGTAAAATTGCCTGATCTTGCTTCTATAATTAGGTATTTGATTAAATGAGCAATATGACTTTGGCGCAAATATCTGCTAAAAGTTACAGGTTTGAGGCACGGGTATCGTTAAAATGTGTTAAAACCCTGGTTACTGCGTAACCAAAAACTCTGGTTGTTAAAGCTTAAGCATATCCTGCATGGTGAAAATTCCTTTGCGGCCCTGTATCCATGAAGCAGCCATTACGGCTCCCAATGCAAATCCGCGTCGGTTCATGGCTTCGTGAGTAATCGTAATTTTATCAATTTCGGAGCTCCATGTAATTGTATGTGTGCCGGTTACATTTCCTTCGCGTATCGCGCTTACAGGTATTTCGCCTTCTTTCGCAACATCCAGAGTATACGTTTTGTAACGCTGGTTATTCTTTATGATGTCATTTGCCAGTGAGATAGCGGTTCCGCTTGGCGCATCGAGTTTCTGGGTGTGATGTATTTCCGTCATGGCAGGCGAATACATAGGATACGCTTCGAGCATGGATGCCAGTTTACGATTGATTTCGGAAAATATATTCACCCCGACACTGAAATTTGAAGCATAAAAAAGTGTGCCATCATTTTGCTTACATAATTCAACTATTTCATCAAACCTGCCATACCATCCCGTTGTACCAACTACTACTGGTATATGGTTTTCAAAACACCTGCGCATATTTTCGACCGTAATTGCCGGAATGGAAAAATCGATAGCGCCATCACATCCTTTTAACAGATATGCTTTTTCATCCCAATCTGTTTCACTATCAATAATAAGTCCGATTGAGTGGCCATGCTCTGTAAGGGCTTTCTCAATCTCATGGCCCATTTTACCATAACCAAGAAGCGCTATTTTCATAATCCGGGTTTTTTAAAGTGAATCAGATTGAATTAACAGTGGTTTATGAGTCTGATTTTTATAGTGCAAATGTATTTCAGGCACAGGAATCAGTTTTTCGTATCAGAACCGTAAAGTGAAATTTACGCCTGATGGTGTTCCGAAAGCAGCAGTAGTTGTTCCCAATACCGGAACCCATGGTTTTACATGAAGCGAAAGATCTTCGTTGATATCGTAATCGAAAAAATGAGCATCCACAACTGCATCAACAACCGTAAGAATGTACCACACCCCGGTAAAAATATAAGATACTTCGAGATTTCGCCGGTAGTAGTCGAGGCCTTCTTTTAATTGTGCTTCGGTGTAGCCTTTGGTAGCCCAATCGTTGGGTGGAGGAGGTATAGGGTGGAAAAGATTGGGCCAGGTAGGAGGGTACTCAATTTTTTTTGTAACCGACTCATATATATAAGCTTCATTAAGCTCATTATAATATTTGGTATTTGTGCTTATAAAATAAATACAGGTTGCAAAACCGGCGTATACAATCGGCACTTTCCAGTATTTGCGGTTGTATATCTGACCCGAACCCGGAAGCACCAAAGCGTAAATAGTTGCTTTGTGGGGCGAATGTTCCTTTTTCCAGTCTTCCGGGGCGGTTTCCTGATTTTTAACAGCAGTATCCTGAGCTGAAAGTGTATTTCCGGTTAAACCAGGGAGGATAATAAAGGTCAGTAAAACAAAACAAAGTCCACAGGCCTTTCGCAAAGAAGAAACCGGCAGACTTTGAAGTTGATTATTACTATTATATACGGATGCTTTAATCACTTTAATTATTCAATTCCTAGCTTTGAAATAATGGCCTGCAGATCGTCGTCCGAAACAAATGGTATGGTGATGGTTCCTTTTCCCTTTGGTGTCCGTTTTAATTCAATTTTGCGGTTCAGGCGTTCCTGTATTGAATCTTTCATCGATTCATACTTAAGAGGAAGAGCTGTTTTGCCTGGTTTTACAACCGGAGCAATTACTTTATCGAGCTGGCGGACCAGTTTTTCCACTTCACGGACGGATAATTCTTCAGCAATGATTTTTCGAGTGATGATAAGTTGTTTCTGCTCGTCCTCAACATTTATTACCGAACGCGCATGCCCCATACTGATTGAGCCTTCGCGGAGAGCTGCCTGAACTTCGGCTGGCAATTTCAGCAAGCGCATGTAGTTGGTTACCGTGGTGCGGTTTTTACCAACTTTTTTGCTGAGTTCATCCTGCGTTAAACTGCATTCCTCAATCAGCCTGTTATAGCTGATGGCTATTTCGATGGCATTCAGGTTTTCGCGCTGAATGTTTTCAATAAGAGCCCACTCGAGCATCTGCTCGTCATTTGCAACTCTTATATAGCAGGGTATTGATGAAATGCCAGCAATTTTTGAAGCCCTGTACCTGCGTTCGCCCGAAATAAGCTGATACTTGTCGTATCCCATTTTCCGGACGGTAAGCGGCTGTATAATGCCTTGTTCCAGGATGGATTGAGCGAGTTCAGCCAGGGCTGATTCATCAAAATCTTCCCTGGGTTGAAACGGATTGGTTTCAATTTTTTCAATAGCCAGGTTTGCAATAGCCCCGGCCACATAATTACCTGAAATGTCTTTGGAGGTGATATCGGTTTCGGGACTTTCGAGTATTGCGCTCAATCCACGACCTAATCCTGTCTTCTTCTGAATTGCCATTAGTCCTGAACGTTTATTTCTTTCTGATCTTGAGTAAGGGTGGTCATGTTGTTCTTTTGCAATACTTCGCGGGCAAGGTTTAAATAATTCATAGCTCCTGTACTGCCTGCATCGTGCATCAAAACGGTAAGTCCATAACTTGGTGCTTCGGCAAGCCTTGTATTTCGCCCGATTATAGTATTGAAAACCATATCCTGGAAATGGGTTTTTACTTCTTCAACCACCTGGTTCGAAAGGCGCAAACGTCCATCGTACATGGTTAAAAGTATGCCTTCGAAATCGAGTTTCGGATTCAGTCGTGATTGTACTATTTTTATGGTATTCAGTAATTTACCTAATCCTTCGAGAGCAAAGTACTCACATTGTACAGGTATGATAACCGAATCGGAAGCAACAAGTGAATTAACGGTTACCAAACCAAGTGAAGGGGAACAATCGATTATTATAAAATCGTAGTCGTCGCGAAGTTTTTCAACCACTTTCCGCATCATAATTTCACGGTTTGGCAGGTTGATCATTTCAATTTCAGCGCCAACCAGGTCGATATGAGCAGGTAACAGGAAAAGGTTGGGAGTATCGGTATTAAGGATAATATTTTTAGCCTCAACCTCTTCGATAATGCACTCGTAGATGCTGGTTTTGATTGTTTTAGGATCGAAACCAACTCCTGAAGTTGCATTTGCCTGTGGATCAGCGTCAATGATCAAAGTCTTAAACTCCAATACAGCCAGAGCAGCACCAAGATTGATAGCGGTTGTGGTTTTTCCTACTCCGCCTTTTTGGTTTGCAATGGATATTATTTTTCCCATTCGTGAAGGTGTTATTATAGATTAATGTGCTTGAGTCCAGTGAATTATGAGTGAATAATAAGGATTTTTATTATAAACCTCATAAGGTGTAATAGCTGGCAAAGGTACAAAAAAGCGAAAGCCATTTTGAACCCATGTTAATAAGTTTTTAGGTTGTGAATTGTATTCAGTTAACCGGTTCGGTTACTACTAAATAATTCTGCATCCTGAAAATGCGGTATTATTCAGTGGTTTCCCTGCCAGTGCTATGGTCGGAATTTTCGATGTCGGTAAGTCGCCTGATTTCTTTGTAAACCCTTTCAGGTGGTTCTTTGCCGGTTTCAATGAAACTGAATGCATCCTGAAGTCCATGGGTGAATTTTTCAAAATCTTCCTGATACAGAAATATTTTATGCTTATCATACACAAATTTGCCCAGCGCATTGTCAAATCGCTTTTTGCTTTCTGTAATAGTTATGTAAAGCTCTTTGTCGCGTGTGCTTTTAACATCAAAAAAATAGGTGCGTTTTCCTGCTTTCACCGCTCTCGAGAATACATCCTCTCTGGTATCCAAATAATCAAATTCTTCCATCGTTGGGTTGCATTATTGGTTAAAATAATTACTCCTTCTTCAACGCAAATGTAGAAATAATATTTCATTCAGCAACGGGACTGCGCTTATGAATAATTTTTACCTTCCGGTTTCGCCAAAATTCTTACCTTTGTGCCCGTATTCATTAAAGGTTCATTTACATTTTATGCTCAGCAGAAGGTTTCTTCGGATTAAAGTCATGCAGGCGATTTATGCTTTTCAACAGGAAGGTCCTGAAAGTATCAGCGCCGGCGAAAAGCAACTTATTACCAGCCTCAACAAACTTTACGAACTCTATATCTATCAGCTTTCAATGATTATTGAGTTGTCGGATTTTGCACGAAGGCGTATTGAAGAAAACAGGCTTAAATTGCTTCCCAATCCCGAAGATCTGAATCCGAATCTGCGCTTTATTCAGAACCGCTTTATCAACCAGCTTGCAAATAACCGCGATTACCTCAGGCGCAATGCAGCCTTTAAAATCAATTGGGTTGATGAGGAAGAAATGATACGCAAGCTATACAATGGCATGCGCGAGGACGAAGCATACATTTCGTACATGAACAAACCCTCCGTAAGTTATGCGGATGAAAAACAGGTGGTTCAAGTGGTTTTACTGCGAATGTTCTCCGAATCGGATCACCTCAGGAGTTATTTTGATGAAAGGTATATTTACTGGAACGAGGATTTTGATACTGCAGTTATGATGGTGGATAAAACTATTAAAGCTTTTAAAGTATCTGACGATGAGTTTACCAGCCTTCCTACATTGCTGAAAGATGAAAATCATACCGAAGGCAGTGAAGATATGCAATTTGTCAAGCATCTTTATCGTAAGACGCTGATAAATAACGATGAAATGAATAAAGTAATAAGTGAACGTGCAGCCAATTGGGATTTGGAACGTATCGCCATTATGGATACCATACTCTTAAAAATGGCAATTACCGAACTCATTGAATTTCCTTCGATACCCATAAAAGTTACTTTAAATGAGTATATAGAACTTTCGAAAGAATATAGTTCACCCAAAAGCAAGATTTTTATCAACGGTGTGCTCGATAAACTGATCACCGATTACAAAGAGAAAGGAATTATCGTGAAATCAGGAAGAGGTTTAATGGAATAACTCTTGCTTTCCTGAATTATCTGGCTGGTATAAAATGACTTATGATTAATCCAACCTTTAATAGTTTAGTCGGATCTGTCAAGTACAATCACTTAATTTCCTAACCTCCCAAAATAACCCTTACTTCATGCAGCCCGAATTTTTTATACGCGAATTTTCCACCAACGACTACCAGGGAATGATAAGTTTATGGGAAAGTCTGGGGCTTGGAGGCGCACATCGGGGCGACGACGCAGATATAATCCGGCGAACTATCGAAATGGGAGGGAAGTTGCTGCTTATGTTCGAGAAGAATACAGATTTGCTGATTGGAACTTCATGGCTCACGGTTGACGGTAGACGCGCTTACCTGCATCATTTTGGAATTCATGCTGATTACCAGGGAAATGGATTAGCAGGTCCCTTGCTCGAAGCCTCTCTTAAGTTTGCAAAATCAACAGGTCTTCAGATAAAACTCGAAGTACACAAAAACAATGAGAAGGCTTTAGGCTTGTATCAAAAGGCCGGATTTACATACCTTGGCGATTATCACGTATATATTATCCGCGATATTTCCACGTTATAGGTGTCAGGATTCAACGAATTGTTACTTTTGCACTCTCGAAAATTAATTACCTTGATGAAGACATTATACATTCCAGTATTTTTACTCCTGATCGTTGCGTTTACAGCAGTTTCATGTGGATCGCGTAAAGCTTCCAATGATTTGCCTGCCGGAGTTGTTTCCAATCCCAATACAGCCCAGGGATCATCAGCCCCTGATGCTCTGCCGGTAATCAGTTTTGAAAAGGATTTCCATGATTTTGGAAAATTATATTCAGGCGAGCAGGTTACTTATTCTTTTAAATTCAAGAATACAGGCAAATCCGTACTCGTAATTTCAAGTGTGAGTACATCATGCGGCTGCACTGTTTCCACATTTCCCAAACAGCCTATCAATCCTGGCGAAGGAGCAACAATTGATGTAAGCTTCGACAGCAACGGCAGGCATGGGCTACAATCGAAATCTGTTACTGTTTTCACCAACACCCAACCTCCTGTTACTACCCTGCGAATTAAAGCACAAGTAGTTGAACCGGAGGATATTTAAATAATTTTGCGCGAATTAATCAATCCATAAACAAAAACCATAAAAATCACATCCAATGAATCTACTTAACATTTTACTTATGGCTCCTCCTGCTGGAGGCCAAACAGGTGGCGGCGGAATGGCCAGTTCACTGATTTTCCTGGTGCTTATTTTTGTTGTATTTTATTTCTTCTTTATCCGCCCCCAGGTTAAAAGGCAGAAAGATCAGAAGAAATTCAGGGAAGGTCTTGCCAAAGGACAGAAAATTGTTACCATAGGTGGCATACATGGCCGTATAGTTGAAATGCAGGAAACAACCTGTACAATTGAAGTTGAAGGAGGCGTTAAACTTCGCATCGAAAAATCAGCAGTTGCTGCCGATGCACAGGATCAGCTTACCGGAGAACCCGCTAAATAATTTACATTGAAGAGAATTTGAGAATAGCCGTTGAGAAAATCAACGGCAATGTTTTGAATTATTTTTATTAAACCAATCAGGGTTCCGGCATCAAACCTAAAATTATTACAGGTACTTTAGCCATGGATAGTCAGATTGAAACCAATTCCAAGCCAGCCGAAACAGGCCGGAAAGAACACCGATCGCATCCGCGGCTGGTTGTCTTTCTGGTCTGTCTTGTTATCAGCATTATGATGTGGCTTTTTATTGAGTTAATGAAAGATTATAATGATGAAATAAGGTACAATATTACGTTTAGCAATGTTCCTAAAGACCTTGTGTTTACCAATAGTGACGACACACTGATCAGTATCGGAATGAGAGCGCAGGGATTTGAACTTCTAGCGGCAAAATATGCCAACAGAAACAGGACTCTTGAGGTTGATCTTTCGACACTTAAAATTCGTCGTTCGGATGATGGTTTTACAGCGTTTCTGCCTTCGGCACGCATTATCGAACAACTCGGCGACCAAATCCGTTTTGAAAAGGAAATCATCTATGTGAAGCCGGATACATTGTATTTCAGGTTTTCGGAAATTGTGCGAAAACAGTTTCCTGTGAGGGCCGATGTTTCCTATTCAGTTAATCAACAGTATGATATAACCGACAGTATTACCTTTTATCCGCAGTATATAACCGTTTCGAGTACAAAGGAAATTATTGATACGCTCACCTTTGTGCAAACACAAAAGCTAAACCTGAATGAGATTGATAGCAGTGTTAAAATGAAAGTGGCACTTTTTAAAGGCCCGCTCTCACGTCTTATAAAATATTCGCCCGATTCGGTTACCATTCAAATGAATGTAGCAAAAGTAACCGAAGCTGCTTATGTTATTCCTGTTTCGATACTTGGGAATGGCGAAAATGTTAAAATCTTTCCCGATAAAGTTGAAATAATTTGCAGGGTTCCATTATCAGAGTATTCGCATATTGTAAAGTCGGATTTTGCCGCTGAAGTTGAGTTCAGACCAGAGTTGAGAAACGGCAACAAACTTACTGTCAGGCTAATGAAAAAGCCCGAAAATGCAAGAGTATTGAAAATAGTTCCGGAAGAGGTTGAATTTATTATTATTTCGAAGTGAAGCGTATTGGTCTTACCGGCAATATAGGCACCGGAAAAACTACCGTAGCCCGTGTTTTTGAAGTCCTGGGTGTTAAGGTATACCATGCGGATATACAGGCACGTATAATACTCGATTCCGATTCTTTAAAACTCCGTATTGCCTCCCTGTTTGGTAATCAGGTTATCAACACTATGAATCAGGTTGACAGGAAAGCTTTGGCAGATATTGTTTTTAACGATAAGGAGAAACTGGCCGAGCTCAATAACTTAATCCACCCGCTGGTTGAAGAAGATTTTGAGCATTGGTGCGAAATTCATAAAAACGAACATTATATTTTGCATGAAGCAGCCATATTGTTCGAAAGTGGCTTCAACAGGTTGTTTGATGCAACTATTATGGTTGCTGCACCTGAAGAGCTGTGTATTGAAAGGGTAATGGCCCGCGACAGCATATCAAAAGAAATGGTTTTAGACCGTATGCGCAATCAATGGCCACAGAAAAAAAAGATGGAACTATCGGATTACCTGGTTGTTAACGACGAGCAGATATTGGTGATTCCACAAGTGTTATCAATTCACAAATCCATACGTAGCGAAAAGTAAATTGTTTTTTACTTTACTATACTGAAATTAAACATAGGGGTTCCAAGCGTTCCCATCAGCCTGATCCAGACAGGTAAAAGCTGTTCAGTTCCCCTGGAAGCTGAAATATCACCCAGATCAATAATTTTTTCCCAGCCAAACGATTTCAAAATCAGGTTAACTTCTGCTTTTGCTTCTGCATCGTTTCCACAAATAAAAACATTACCCGGATCACTCAGCAAACCCGGATTGACCATCAACTGGCAATTCATGGTATTAAGGGATTTAACTACTTTAAGATCAGTAAACTGGCGTTGAATTACTTCGCCCAACGAATCCGTATTGCTGATAGTCAGTGAAGGAGGCATCCCTTTTGAAAAATCGAGAGGATTGGCAACATCAACCAGTATTTTTCCCTGTAAATTCTCGCGGCCGGCCAATTGCAATGCTTCGAGAGAAACCTGTCCCTGGGTGCAGTTAAAAAGAATTTCGCCGAATGCGGCTGCGTCAGCAAAAGTGCCGCTTGATGCCAGGCTGCCATTTCGGATTTTCCATGCATTGGCTTTCTCGTTATCGGCTGTTCGCGAGCCCATCATAACTTTGTGCCCGAGGGCTACCAGTTTTGAACCTATTGCGTCGCCTACCATTCCGGTACCTAATATTGCTATGTTCTTCATCGATATTTAATTTTTAGGAAATATTTAAACAGCCGGAGCCCATAAAAGTTTAATTCAGATCATTAAGCTGATAGCAGAAGTGATTTTCAAAAACGAAATTTTTGCTTCTCACCCAAATGTATTGCCGTAAATCCTATTTTTGCAACGAAAACATAATTTAACTAAGCTTCTATGTCAGAAATAATATTGGGCGTTGGTTCCCGCGTAAAACATCCTCAGTTTGGAAAAGGAGTAGTAGTTCAGATTCGTTCCGATGCATACGAAATTGGTTTTATCGAAAACGGAGTGCGCCAGATTATGCGCGATTATGAAGGAATGGAAATAATTGAAGCTGTTGAAACTCCTTCGGATCTGGCAACGTATGAAAAAATCGAAAAAAGCCTTGTCAGAGTTTTGCGCCGTTTCAGTGATGTTCAGGAAACCGTGCCACTTGGTCAAAAATGGACAGGTGGTAAAATGATTCTTTATCCCGGTGATAAAGCACTCAAAGAAAAAGAAGTACCAATCGAAACCTTTTTCCATAAAATTGTAATGATCCGCGATAGGGTAAGGGTTATGGAGCAGCGGATAAATGGGAGTAATCTCACAGATGAGGAAAAAGTTGATCTTGAGCAATATATCACCCGGATTTATGGTAGTTTAACCACTTTTAACGTTTTATTTAAAAATAAGGAAGATCAGTTTACCGGTGAAAGAGGAGGTAAAGACCAGTAAAATATTTTTCATTGAAAAAAGAGCCGCAAATGAGTAATCAGATGCGGCTCTTGTGCTTATAAGCAAAAGTACAATTCAATTGATTTTGCTTGCCCTTTCAACAATATTCCTCAATTACAATGCAGCTCTCACCGAAATAATAAAATTTCGTCCCGGCGCCACAATCCCCGAACTGTAAGGCCTGTAACGCTGATCTGTTATGTTTTCCAATCCGGCGCTGATCGAAAAATTATCGGTAAGCCGGTACATGGCTTTGAAATTCAATGTGTACCACGAAGGCGACCAAGGATTTCCATCGGAGTCAATGGCATAAATTTCTGTTTTGCCCTGTTCCTCAACAGGAAGTTGTTCATAGGTCTTTTTGCCGCTGTAAACCGCATAAATCTGCATGTTAAGCTTTTCTGCCGAATAAGTAATTTTCGAACTTCCGAATACAGGAGCGGCATGACGCGAAGGACTTGTTGAACCGTCGTCAAGTTCTTCTTCTCCTTTCTGATAGTTGAAATCGCTGGCAAACCCAAAACCATACAGCAGTTTAATTTCCAATCCAACCTGAACGCCATACACATGTGCATTGGCTGCATTTTGTATAGCCTGTACCTTACTCATCGTACCATCATACATAATGCTATCCATTCCGTTAAGTGTATAATCACGGCGAACCATTGCATCATCGAGTAAGGTATAATAAGCAGTAAGATCAAGTTTTATGATTTCTCCAATTATTTTCGCAATACCCATTTCAATGTTGTAAGCATATTCAGCTTTCAAATCGGGATTGGGAACTACTACGTTACCTGGTTCAGAGTCAAAAACTTTTCCTGCATCATCAACATTAGGTGAACGGAATCCGGTAGATGCATTTACACTGAGTGCCCAATCATACGACGGGTGATAAACCATCCCTAAGCTTCCTGTGAGTGCTCCGTCATGCATATTCATTGTTGTGTAGGGAAACGGGTAAAAAGTAGTGTCAAAATCACCATCAAGCTTGTATTGGTTATATCTCAGTCCTGACTGTAAAGCAATTTTTTCCGATATTTTATATTGATAATTCAGGTACACACCAAAAGATGCCCAAACCGATTGAGGATAGCGCGATGGACCGGGAACACTTATGCCTGTCGAAATATCTTCGTCAGTTCCGGTTGAGGTTACATCATTCTTCACGCCTTCAAGTCCATAAAATAGTTTGTGTTTGCTGCCTATGGATTTATTAAGATCGGCATTTAAGGAGTAGGCGGCAACTTCTTCAGTCCTGATATGCCGATCATCCTTATTAATGTCGCGGTCGATCCGGCTTTCCCCAAATGATTGTTGTGCCAGCCGTATTGTCATCACATCATAAAACCCGGTTTTCCCGGTATGTGTGATGCTCAGATTATTCATCATCCATTTTTGTGGACCGTAATACCATTCTCCATAACGGGGCAGTCCGTTTTTATATCGGATGTGCCTGTCGTACCTTGAATAATTTGACGTTGTGGAATAATGAAAACCATATTGAATGTCCCATTTCTCGTTAGGTTTAAAACGAATTTTCTGCATCATATTCATCTGAGTGTATGCAGTCGGGACCTGAACTTGTGGATCCTCGTTGGTGACAACTACATCCGCACTATCAATCCGTTTAACATAAAAAGGACGGAGGTATTCCTCAGGTCCGAAGCTTCCCATACGAAGATCACCGAAATCATAAGAAGAAAAACTTGTGACCGAAGCCCATTTATTCCAACCGACATTTACATCAAAATGGGCTGTTTTTTCGCTATTTGCCGATGAATACCTGGTTACAGCACTACCGGTAATCAGTGGTTCATCATTATTAAGTGATAGCTGAGGCGTAAGTGTCTGAAAACTCATAACACCTCCAATGGCATCGCTACCGTAAATCACGGATCCGGGGCCGAAAAAGACTTCTGTTTTTTCAGTGGCAAAAGGATCGAGAGATATTACATTCTGAATATTGCCACTGCGAAAAATAGCCGTATTCATCCTTACTCCATCAATTACATACAACAACCTGTTGGTGGCAAATCCCCTTATCATCGGGCTTCCACCACCTTGCTGGCTTTTTTGAATAAACACTTTGCCCGACGCGCCCAAAAGGTCGGCAGCTGTTTGTGGATTTTGCAGAAGTACAGTTTTGGATGAAATGGAAGTGATTTTGGAAGGAACATTTCTCGAAGTCTGATTCCAGCGCGAAGCCGAAACAACAACTTCATCCATGGTTATGCCGGGAGTGAGTTTAATTTTAAACCCGGCAAGCCTGATCTGCTCGAAACTAAAAATTTCGGTCCGGTAGCCAAGCATCCTGATTTCAATAATTTGTGCATCTTTAAATTTCGTGATATCAGCCTGTCCCTTCGAATTGGTTAGTGCATTCGCCATCGGACTTTCGCTCGACAAAGTGGCTAGTTCAATAGGTTGGTGGCTTGCACCATCGGTAATTGTTATTATTTGAGTAAATCCTATTCCATAAACTCCCAATAATAACCAGAGTAAAAGTAGTTTTCTCATTTAAAATATTTTTAGGTCCGATGACTGCCTTAAACGAATGAGCAGTTAACCATACAAATTGAATATTCATTTTTGTGAATGATTATTCAATCATGTGTGTTTCATCATGACTATTTTGTTAATACAAGAATGGAATTCAACTAAAGCGGCAATCTGCCAGTTGAAAATGATTAAACTGAAAGTAACCTGAATTTGGGTGGAGGGCCCGCAGGAGATTTAATCCAGGAATTTTTGTAAAGTTTATAATTAGATAAAAATGTGTCAGTTACGGAAATATAAATCGTATTCTGATGTGTATAAGCACCGGGATAAAAAAGTGTCTTTAAATAATCGATTAACTGCTGTTTGCTGCCATTTTTCTGCGGATTATTGCCTAAGGCTTTCGCAACCAGTGTTGTATATTCCTTATTGAGTTGAGTTTCATCATTGTCGCACCAGCACCAATATGTGACCGAATCGTTATCATTATTTCGTTCGACAATATCATACATTTTACCTTTAAACTCGAATTCCCCGTCATGTATCCAATGGAGAACGGTGCCTGTGTCCGATTTGAGGATTTTAAATTCAACCAGTTCATCTTTGCTTATACCCGCTATTAGTTGCCTCTTTACAGCTTTTTTGATCCGGGTTTTCTCTGCACGAAAACCTAGATACGCGCCACCCAATGGAGCTATCAGGCTGAGCAATAAAAATATGGCTAATAGTCTTTTCATTTATTGGCACAAAGATAAAGTATTAGCGTTGACAATGCTTTAGTTTTAACTAAAAGTAAACATAGGCATGATGAATTTGTTTTCGCATTACAATTAATAAAATCAAGGAAGATTTATTGCGTAACTCAAAACTTCAGTGTAATTTAGTCGTTGCAAAACATCAAATTATTTAAATAGATTCAATATGTTGTTTGACATTGAACTGGTCAGGAAAGTATATTCAGAACTACCTTCCAAAATTGAAAAAGCGCGCAAATTAGTAAACCGACCACTTACGCTCAGCGAGAAAATTCTTTACAGCCATTTATGGGATGAACTTCCGGCAAAACCATTCGGCAGGGGAGAGGAATACGTGAATTTCGGTCCCGACCGTGTTGCCATGCAGGACGCTACTGCGCAAATGGCACTGCTTCAGTTTATGACAGCCGGACGAAACCGTACTGCCGTTCCAAGCACGGTTCATTGCGATCACCTTATTCAGGCTTCAGTTGGTGCAACTGCCGACCTGGATTTAGCGCTTTCGCAGAATAAGGAAGTTTATGATTTCCTCGAATCGGTATCCGCCAAATACGGAATTGGTTTCTGGAAACCCGGAGCAGGAATTATCCACCAGGTGATTCTCGAAAACTATGCTTTCCCCGGTGGAATGATGATAGGTACTGATTCTCACACTGTTAATGCTGGTGGGCTTGGTATGATTGCTATTGGAGTTGGTGGGGCCGATGCTATGGATGTTATGGCCGGTATGGCCTGGGAATTGAAAATGCCTAAGCTTATCGGTGTTAAACTTACCGGCAAAATGAGTGGGTGGACATCAGCAAAAGACGTAATATTGAAAGTTGCAGGCATACTTACCGTAAAAGGTGGTACCGGTTGTATAGTTGAATATTTCGGCGACGGAGCCGATTCTATTTCTGCTACCGGAAAAGGAACAATCTGCAATATGGGAGCCGAAATTGGTGCAACAACTTCAATTTTTGGTTACGATGCAAAAATGAGTGATTACCTCAAAGCAACCGGACGTGAAGAAATTGCCACTCTGGCCGATGGAATAATAGCCGACCTTCGGGCTGATGCCGACGTTTATAATTCACCTTCGACCTATTTCGATCAACTGATTGAAATTGACCTTGATACGCTTGAGCCTTATGTTAATGGACCTTTTACTCCCGATGCAGCTTTTCCTGTTTCGGAATTTGTGAAGATTGTTAAAGAAAAAGGCTATCCTCAGAAACTTGAAGTCGGTTTGATTGGTTCTTGCACAAATTCGTCGTACGAAGATATTACCCGGGCTGCCTCAGTTGCCAGGCAGGCCACTGCTAAGAATTTGAAATCGAAGGCTGAATTTGTTATCACACCCGGTTCGGAACTTATTCGTTATACCACTGAACGTGATGGCTTACTTGCTGATTTCGAAAAAATTGGCGGCGTAGTTATGGCAAATGCCTGCGGACCATGTATTGGCCAGTGGAAACGCCATACCGATGATCCCGAACGGAGAAATTCGATCATTACTTCTTTTAACCGGAATTTCGCTAAGCGAAATGATGGGAATCCAAATACGCACAGTTTTGTGGCGTCGCCCGAAATTGTAACAGCTTATGCTATCTCAGGCGATCTTTGCTTTAATCCATTAACTGATTACCTGCTTAATGAGGCAGGTGAGAAAGTGAAACTGGATGAACCTCAGGGAATTGAGCTGCCTGTTGCAGGTTTTGATGTGAAAGATGCAGGTTACCTTGCACCACCGGCAGATGGTTCAGCGATTAATATTGTTGTAAAACCAGATTCGGAAAGGCTCCAGCTTCTTGAACCTTTTGATGCTTGGAAAGGAACTGATTTGCTCGGACTTCCTTTGTTGATAAAAGCCAAAGGCAAATGTACCACCGATCATATTTCGATGGCTGGTCCCTGGTTGCGTTTCCGCGGACACCTCGATAATATTTCCAACAACATGCTGATCGGCGCTGTGAATTTCTTTAATGAAAAAACAAATTTTATCAAGAACCAGCTTAACGGGGAATACGATGCCGTTCCTGCAACAGCCAGGGTTTATAAGGCAGCAGGATTAGGGTCAATTGTGGTTGGCGACGAAAATTACGGCGAAGGTTCTTCACGTGAACATGCAGCTATGGAACCTCGTCATTTGGGTGTAAGGGCAATATTAGTGAAATCATTCGCCCGTATTCATGAAACAAACCTTAAGAAGCAAGGTATGCTGGCTCTTACATTTGCTGACAAAGCTGATTATGAGCTTATCATGGAAGACGATCGTATTGATATTGTTGGGCTAACATCGTTTACGCCCGGCAAACCACTTCAGATCGTTCTCCATCATGCTGATGGCACAAAACATCAGTTTGCTGTAAATCATTCATATAATCAAATGCAGATTGAATGGTTTAAAACAGGCGGAGCTTTGAATCTGATCCGCATGAACCTGAAATAAAATTACCTCAATCGCAAAAAGAGCCGCTGTCCTGAAAATGGAAAGCGGCTCTTTTTTTATACATTCCACATTCTACATCCCACATCCCACATCCCACATCCCACACCCTTTACTCCTTATTCATCATTCCCGCTTTTCCTAAAAGCCAGAAAATCAACGATAAAATTACACCTGCAATAGCTGCAAAAGCCATTCCTTTGAGTTGAACCGAACCAATATTAATACTTGCACCGCTCACGCCTACAACAAACGTGATGGCACCAAGGACCATATTGCTGTTTTTACTGAAATCAACTTTTTGCTCTACAAATATCCTGAAACCCTGCACTGCTATTACTCCGTATAGCAGCATGGTGATTCCTCCCATTACCGGGGATGGAATGGTTGAAATAGCTGCAGATATTTTTCCTATAACCGAAAAAGCAATTGCCAGCAAAGCAGCACCCCTTATAACCCAAACGGAATAAACCCGCGTAATAGCCATTACCCCGATATTTTCGCCATAAGTAGTATTGGGCGGAGAACCGGCAAATCCGGAAAGTAAATTGCTGATACCGTCGCCGAGCAACGATTTGTGAAGCCCGGGTTTTGCCATGAGGTCAGAGTCGGTTATTTTTCCCGTAACTATAAGGTGACTGATATGTTCGGCCAAAACAACAATACAAGCAGGTGCTATAATAATGATGGCATTCAGATCGTACACCGGTGCCTGGAACTTGGGTAAAGCAAACCACGATGCATTGCTGATAACCGTTGTGTCAACCATTCCCATTGCTAATGCAAGTATATATCCGGCTACTACCGCTACCAGGATAGGAATTACCTGCATAAACCCTCTGAACATTACAGAACCGATAATTCCGATGCAAAGCGTAAACATGGAAACAATCAATACATCCGGACTAACGGTAAAAGGTGCAACTACCTGCCCGACAGCCGTTGGCCATGGGGCCAGACCCGACATTTGCGCTGCAACAGGAGCCAGTTCCAGACCAATAATTGCAACTACAGCACCCATAACAGCCGGTGGCATTACAATATCAATCCATTTTATTCCCCAATATTTTACTACAAAAGAGATGGCAATAAAAAACAATCCAAAAAATATAAAGCCTGACTGAGCATGATTAAAACCGCCGTAGGTGCTGATAACCAATAATGCAGGTGCAATAAACGCAAAACTGGAACCCAGGTAAGCCGGAATTCCACCTTTGGTTACCCACGAGTAAATTAATGTTCCAATTCCATTCATCAGCAATGCAATTGCAGGATCAACACCCAAAAGTATAGGTACTAGAATTGTAGCACCGAACATAGCGGTTAAATGCTGGAAACTCAGCGGAAGGCTCTCAAGCAATGGTAATTTTTCGTGGATTCCGATAATTCGTCTGGCCATAAATTAAGTTTTAAGAATTTTCTTTGGATTTGAAGTTTAAGTAATTATTGACCGTCGAAAAGTAGTAATCCTTTTTTAATTATGAAATTGATGAATGCATCTTGTTAATAAATACCATGGTTTTGGTGATAAATAAACATTTTGTCCCCAAAAGCATTTATTGAATCCCGATTCTGATAAAAAATGATTTTGTAAAAATGTTCGTAAAAAAAATACCAAATTCTTATCTGTTTTGTAAAAATTATATCTTTGTCTTTCAAAGAAATCGTATTTCAGAACTCTACTTACTGCAATTTAAAACGCAATTATAATGAACAATACACATATTGCTATTGGTATCGATATCGGAGGCTCACATATCAGTTGTGGGGCTGTTGATTTGAAAATCAATGAATTAATACCTGGAACCTGCTTCGAATCCAAAGTTGACAATAAGGCATCTGCCGACGAAATACTTAAATCGTGGGTTAGTGCTATTCAACAAACCATTGATGTAGTGGGGAAAGACCAGATAGCCGGAATTGGTTTTGCCATGCCTGGTCCGTTCGATTATGCCAGGGGAATTGCACTTTTCGAAAGAGTCGAAAAATACCTGAACCTTTATAATGTGCATGTTGATAACGAAATACGTGCCCGTCTGGGGTTGCCTTCAACCATGCCGGTTCGATTTATTAATGATGCAACCGCATTTGCAATTGCTGAAGCCTGGATAGGAGTTGGCAAGGACTTTGCGAACATCATAGCACTTACTTTGGGTACGGGCTTTGGTTCAGCGTTTATTGCTGATGGCATTCCTGTTCTGGAAGGCGAAACTGTTCCCGAAATGGGTTGTGTGTGGCACCTGCCTTTCGGCGAAGGCATTGCTGACGACTATTTTTCGACGCGCTGGTTCGAAAAATCATACCTCAAATTAGCAGGGAAACCGGTTGATGGTGTTAAAGAAATATCCGAATTGTTTGATTACGATGAAGTTGCACATCAGTTACTTGTTGAATATGGGACCAATATGGGTGACTTCCTGGCACCATGGATAAAGAAATTCGATGCCGGTCAAATTGTAATCGGAGGTAATATTACAGGCGCTTTCGATAAATTCGGAAATTACCTGTTGCAGTCGCTGGCTAACCACGGCATATCAACAGGTGTTTCTCTTTCGATACTCAGAGAAAATGCGGCTATCATTGGAAGTGCGCGCCTGATTGATAACGAGTTCTTTGCAAAAGTCGAACCTTTACTACCCAAAATGTAATCTTAAAATCCCATGGATAAAAAAGTCAATCTGAAATTCGTTTTCCCGGTATTAATGTCCTTTTTCGTAATGAGTTTCTGCGATCTGGTTGGTATTGGAGTCGACAGGATTAAGCCGGAATTCAACCTGAGTAATACACTTGCCCAATTAATACCTTCAGCGGTGTTTATCTGGTTTTTCTTTCTTTCGGTCCCGATCGGTATTTTGCAGGATCGCATCGGTAAACGCCTGATGCTTAATATTGGTATGGGGATTACATTTATCGGATTGATGATTCCATTTATTGTGTACTCCTTTTATGGTGTTTTATTTGGATTTGCCATGCTTGGAATCGGAAATACAATTGTACAGGTTTCCGCTAATCCTTTGCTTGTTGATGTTGTACCTTCAAACAGGGCTTCGAGTTTTCTGAGTTTTTCACAGTTTATCAAAGCCATCGGTTCAATGATTGCTCCTCCTTTTGCAGGTTGGCTGGCTTTAACTTATGGCGACTGGCGACTGATGTTTGTTGTGTTTGGTGTGGTTACACTTATTGCCGTTATCTGGTTAGGATCGGTTAAAGTTGTGGAATCGGCGGGAAGTGGAAAACGGGCAACTTTTTCATCATCACTTTCACTTCTTTCCATTCGCTATATTACATTAATGGCATTGGGAATTTTTCTCCTTGTAGGTATTGATGTTGGCATTAATGCAGTTTCCGGACAGTTTTTTCTGAGTAAATTTCAATCAGGTCAAACCTTTGCCGAATCAGCCCGAAGTGTCTATTTCTTTGGAAAAATGACGGGTACTTTCCTTGGTGCCATTCTGTTGACACGTTTAGCCTCGCGTCCTTTCTTCCTGTGGACTTCCATTGCTTCCGTTATTGCAATAATTGGATTGCTGCTCGCTCCTGGTGAAATGACTGGTATGATCGTTGTTTTTGTGATTGGTCTTACTTTAGCCAATGTTTTCCCGCTCATATTCGCTCTTACCATCCAGAAATACTCTGACAGGGCTAACGAAATTTCAGGTTTAATGATCATGGCTGTTTCCGGCGGAGCGGTTATACCTTTATTGATAGGCTGGCTGACTGACTCAATGAGTTTAACAGCCGGAATGCTGGTGTTGGTTTTCTGCGCCGTTTACATCCTTTCGCTTTCTGTTTTTGCTTCGGCAAAAGACTGATGCTTGCTGCATTACACTCGTATTCAATTGTTTAAGGCAATTTTCCGAAACTGCACGGTACTTCATTTTTTGATGAAAAAGTCTGGCATTTTGAATAAGCAGTTACCTTTTTTAAGAAATCCTTAAATTTTTGCTTGTAAGCTAACTGTTCTTGCTTCTGTTTTACAATCAAATTAATGAAATCCTTCCGAAAAATTTAAACTTCAATACAATGAAAAAGTACTTCTTTCTATTCTTAGCGATAGCACTTTTCGGAGTCAATAATCTGGCTGCGCAATCCTTTTTCACTGCTGATGATCACCTGATCAATGGCTATGCGAATAAAGTTTCAGGAATGGATTTTGAATACACATCGTGTATTCCCGGGCATCGCCAGTGCATGCTTTTGCGTGCTGTTAACGGCAAGGACTTTATGGAATGGGAAACCGATCCGGCTCCCACCGCAATAAAAGAAAAATATGCAACTTTTGTATGGATAGCTGCTCTTGGATCGGGTCCGGGTCGGGCAAGGATGGATCTTGCTATTAATGGCAATCAGCAGTTTTCGTTTTATACTGACTCAAAGCCTGTATGGGAAGTTACGAGTGCTGACGGCTCTTCGCTAAAATTCAATTCCATTATGGTTGACCAGCATGGCGATCAGCATGGCTATATTATTTTGCGCATTCCGGCAGCAAAAGTAGTAGCCGGAAAAGCTCTGAAAATACGAGTAACAGGAAGTGCTGCCAACTTATCATCGTGGTATATGACGTTTAAAAAAGCTGTTAAAACCGGTGTTACGCTTAATCCTTTTCCTGCTATTTTAAAACAAGGCAATGAAAGAACACAATTGGTTGAAGCTGCGATTTTCTATTTTGGGCAGGAGGTTGAAGCAAAAATTTATGCCAACAACAAGTTGCTCGAAACCACAAAATTGAAATTCGGTTACAATAATGTTAACCTGGGTTTGAAGCCGGTCGAAAAACCTACCACTGTGAAAATGAAAGTTGTAGCAGGCGATTTTACCATGAACAACACAGTGGTTTTGAATCCTGTCAGAAAATGGACAATTGATTTTATTCAGCATTCGCATACGGATATTGGTTACACCCGGTCGCAAACCGAAATACTTGCTGAGCATCTGCGGTATATCGATTATGCACTCGATTATTGCGATGCAACTGATAATTATCCCGAAAATGCAAAATTCCGCTGGACCTGCGAAGCTGCCTGGCCTGTTGACGAATACCTGAAATGCCGCCCGGAAAGTCAGATCGAACGATTGAAATCCCGTATCAAAGAGGGTAGGATTCAGGTAACTGCGATGTATTATAATTTTGATGAATTGCCTGATGAACAAATACTTGCATCATCATTAAAAGCAGTTGGCCGCATAAAAGCCCAGGGAATTCCTGTTAGTTTGGCTATGCAAAACGATGTGAACGGTATCGGTTGGTGCATGAACGATTATTTTAACCAGCTAGGGGTAAAATACCTGAATATGGGAACTCATGGCCATCGTGCTTTGATTTGTTTCGATAAGCCAACCATGTTCTGGTGGGAATCGCCATCAGGAAAACGGGTGCTTACTTTCAGGGCTGAGCACTATATGACCGGAAATACCGAATTCGAAATTCAAACGGGTGATATTAATAAGTTTAAAAATAATCTTTTCAATTACCTGATTAATCTTGGTGCAAAAGGTTACCCATTCGATGAAATGGCTATACAACATTCGGGTTACCTGACTGATAATGCGCCACCTTCGACCTTTGCCAGCGATTTGATAAAAGAGTGGAACGACACTTTTGAATGGCCAAAACTTGCAACTGCCACAGCCGAAACATTTTTCAAAAATATGGAAAAAGAACACAGCGCTGATTTCCCGGTTATAAGAGGAGCCTGGACGGATTGGTGGACTGATGGTTTTGGTGCTTCTGCCCGCGAGACAGCTACAACACGCGTTGCATCATCGACACTTTCAGCAAATGTTGCCGGCCTGTCTATGGCTTCAGCAAACGGGGTTAAAATTCCTGCAGAAATTGATGAAAGAATCGACCTGGCCGACAACGCCCTTCTTTTTTACACTGAGCATACAACAGGATATTCCGAAAGTGTGCGTGAACCATTTAGTCAGCCTACTATGGAGCAACGTGCGCTGAAAGAATCCTATGCCTGGGAGGCAAACCGTCGTACTGCATCCATTGGTGAAGAAACAATGGGGCTGTTACAGAGTTTATTTACTAAAGAAAAAGAGCCTTCTCTTCTCATATTCAATACTTTAAACTGGAATCGTTCGGGTCTTACCACAGTTTATATTGACCACGAAATTATACCACGCGGGAAAATGGCGGGTATTTTTGATGCTGATGGCAACAGGATGGCTGCACAACCTTTTTCTTCCCGCTCCGACGGAACATACTGGGCCATATGGCTGAAAGATGTTCCAATGTTTGGTTACAAGAAATTCACGATCAGGGCGATCGACGAAGAAATGGCTTTTCCCGATACAAAAGCTACGCAGGTAATTGAGAACACATATTATAAAATTGCTGTTGATCCTGCAAAGGGTGCCATTACTTCATGGTTTGATAAAGAGCTTGGTATTGAATTAATTGATAGTAAATCACCGTATAAAATGGGTGAATTTATTCTCGAACAATTAGGTAACAGGTCGCAGATGGAAAGCAAACGACTCGACGATTTTAAACGCATTTCTTTGGATAAAATTTGGTTTGATTCGATGCTTGAAGGCGAAATCTGGACCAGCCTTAAATTTTATGGTGAATCCTCAACAACCGAAAATCCAAGAGGTTATACTTTCGAAATCAGGCTGTTTAATACCGACAAACGTGTTGATCTGGCTTGCGCTATGGTAAAAAAGAGCATTATCGATCCGGAGAGTTTTTACATTGCTTTTCCAATTGATCTGAAAGATGGCAAGCATTTTACCGAAGTTCAGGGCGGTGTTATCGAAACCGGAAAAGATCAGATTGTAGGTTCGTCGAATGACTGGTATACGGTTCAGAATTTTACATCAGTCCGTAATTCAAATTCGCAGGTAGTAATTGGTAGTGCCGAAATGCCGCTTATGCAGTTTGGCGCAATAAATACAGGTCGTTTCAAGGCCGGAGCCATGCCGCAAAGCACTAACCTCTATTCGTGGCCGATGAATAATTACTGGACTACCAATTTCAACGCAGAGCAACGTGGAGGCCATTCCTGGACATATTATCTTACATCATCTTCTGATAATTCGAATAGTTTTGCTACCCATTTCGGCTGGGGTTGCCGTGTTCCGTTTCTAACCCGAATAATTCCCGGCTCGGGAACCGGAGTTAACAAAGGCGAAGGATCATTTATTACCGGTTGGCCATCGAATGTAATTCTTATTACCGCTGAACCAACTGTTGATGGCAAATCACTCGTTATTCACCTTCGCGAAACCGATGGAAAATCTTCTGAACTCAAGCTTACAAGCGGCATAACAGGTAAATCGCTGGTAATTAAAGAAGTGGATGTAATTGGTAACGATATTAAAAATGGCAGTTTGGAAATCAAACCCTTAGAATCGAAATTTTATCGCATCGATCTGAATTAGAAGCAATCCAACTTATAATAATCCCCGGCCGATAAATTCCTTTATTTGCCGGGGATTTTTTTAACTAGAGGAGTATTTGGTAATA